>JAPPFQ010000446.1:0-5177 GCA_028875135.1 Acidobacteriota bacterium | reverse complement strand
CTATGAGACCCGGCAGGTCTTCTATCGAAGCAAGGATGGGACCCGAATCCCCATGTTTCTGACTCACCGCAAGGGTCTTTCAAGGGAGCGGACACACCCGGCCTACCTGTACGGCTACGGGGGGTTCAACATCTCCCTGACGCCCCGCTTCTCCGTCTCCAACCTGGTCTGGATGGAAATGGGGGGGCTGTTGGCGATCCCCAACCTGCGGGGAGGCGGCGAGTACGGAGAAGAGTGGCACCAGGCCGGGACCAAGGAGAACAAGCAGAACGTTTTCGATGACTTCATTGCGGCCGCCGAATGGCTGATCCGGCACGGATACACCCGTCCCTCCCAATTGGCCATCGGCGGGCGCAGCAACGGAGGGCTGCTGGTGGGAGCCGTCATGACCCAGCGGCCGGAGCTGTTCGGTGCGGCCCTGCCGGCGGTCGGGGTGCTGGACATGCTGCGTTTCCAGAAATTCACCATCGGATGGGCCTGGGTATCGGATTACGGCTCCTCGGATGATCCCGAACAGTTCAAGGCGCTGCTGGCCTATTCCCCGCTTCACAACCTTCGATCCGGCACCCGCTATCCGCCCACCCTCATCACCACCGCCGACCACGACGACCGGGTGGTGCCGGCCCACAGCTACAAGTTTGCCGCCGCCCTGCAGGAGGCCCAGGGGGGCGATGCCCCGGTGCTCATCCGCATCGAGACCCAGGCGGGCCACGGAGCCGGCAAGCCCACCGGCAAGATTATCGAGGAAGTGGCCGATCAGTGGGGCTTCCTGGTCCACACCCTGAAGATGGACCTGTCGGATCCGGGGGCGGCAGACTCCTCCCGGACCGGAAAGAACTGATGGCGACCTCCCAACCCGACCTCTCCTTCCTCTGGCCGCTGCTGAGGGGCCTTTTGGTGATCTACGTGGTCCTGGTTGGAAGCGTCTACCTGTTCCAACGGAAACTCCAGTACTTCCCCAACGCCGATCCGGTTCCCCTGCCGCAGGGACAAGCATTCCGGGGACTCCAGGAGGTCGAGCTGGAGACCGAGGACGGCAACCGGTTGCTGAGCTGGTACTGGCCGGGAGACAGGCCGCTCACCCTGGTCTATTTCAGTGGCAACGGCGGCAATCGCGCCGATCGCCTCGAGTGGGCGCGGGACTTTCACCGCCTGGGCTACGGCCTCTTTCTCCTGGAATACCGGGGATATGGAGGCAATCCGGGAACTCCCACCGAGACGGGTCTCTACCGGGACGCCCAGGCCGCAGTGGACTGGCTTGCCAGCGTACCGGGGAGGAAACTGGCCTACCTTGGAGAATCTCTGGGGTCGGGAGTGGCGGTGGAGATGGCGACCCGGGCCGCGCCTGCCGGACTCATCATTCAATCGGGTTTCTCGTCGGCGGCGGCTGTGGGCCAACACAGGTATCCCGTTCTTCCCGTGGGCCTGTTGATGAAGGACCCTTTCGATTCTCTGCCCAAGATCAGGGGCCTGAGTTGCCCGTTGCTGTCCATTCACGGCGACCGGGACAGGACGGTCCCCCTCTCCCTCGGCCGAGCCCTCTTTGACGCGGCCCCGGAACCCAAGGAGTGGCTGCCGGTTCCCGGCGCCGCCCACAACGATGTGTCCGGCACAGGAGGGCAATCCTACTGGAGGAAGATCGACGACTTCCTGGCAGAAGTTTCGGGCAGCGAGCCCGATGGCGAGGCCGTGCCTCAAGTCCACAAGCCGTGAAGGACAAAGATGAGCACAACGAACCGAAAGACCCTGTATCTGGCCAATCCCTACGGCTTCTCGGCGCAGCAGAGCCAAGGACCACTGCAAGACCTGGCAGCGGCCCTGGAATCGATGGGCGCCGAGGTCTGGGAGCCCTTCGCCCGCAACAACCAGATCGACCGGAGCAGTCCGAACTGGGCTTGGCGCATCGGTCAGGCCGACCTTCGCGACGTGCGCGAGGCGGACGGGTTGTTTGCCGTCGTCAACGGCTGCCCCCCGGACGAGGGTGTGATGGTGGAGCTGGGCATGGCCATCGCCTGGGGAAAGCCGGTGTTCCTCTTCCGGGACGATTTCCGCCGTTGCACCGACAGCGAGGGCTATCCCCTGAACCTGATGGTGTTCACAGGTCTTCCGGAAAAGGGCTGGGAAGCGAGTTGGTATACCTCAATCAAGGAACTGGCGGACCCGGAAAAGGCGCTGGCCCGGTGGTTGAAGGACGGGTAGCGGGCGGGGAAAAGAGTTATCCGCGAAGGGGCACGAATGTCACGAAATGATGTTCCCCGCTCAGGCACTCCGCGTGGAGGAGGAGTGGATTCCTGATTAACATCGATGCACAGGATTAACAGGATTATTTTTTGAGCCTTTCGCAAAATTCGGCAGCGGGCCGTTTGCCGGGAATGGCCACAAAAGGCACAAAAACATTAATTGTGCCTTTTGTGCTTTTTGTGGTTAGACAGCATTTTTCACCAGGTCCCACCCGATATCGAAAAAGGCAGAACCTCAGGTTTGCCGGCAAGATGACCTGCCCCGCCGCGAATTTTGCTAAAAGCTCTGTTGATAGTCCGGGCTACATGCTCCGGATCGCGAGTTTTCCCGCCCATGATTTCAAACACCCTCTTTTCTTGAACAACCATCATCCAAAACCACTCCCAGGCTCTTGGATCCCTTCACGGGCACACCCGATCAGCGAGTGGTTCGGCTACCTGTGCAGCAGCTTCTCATCCTGTTAATCCTGTGCATCCTGTGCATCGATGTAAATAAATTGATGTGAATCACACGGCGGCGCGTTTTCCCCCGGTCTCCGAAACCTGTCAAGGCCCGGCCACTTGACTTCGGTACTTTCCTTCACCAAACGCTGCAGTTCCGTCTCCCCAAATCCGCTCTTGATTCCGCGGGAAGGGTTGGAGTAATCTTGCGGTCGTTGTTCACGGCTGGTGCGTCCGGAGACGTCCCAACCATCCTGCCAAGTCCTCACGCAATCCGCTTCAGGCGGTCGAGAATCCTGCAGGGAAACAGGCAAGCCCTGGCCCGAACCTCTCACCGGGCCGCTGGAAAAACCATGAAAGACAGTCTGTCTTCGGAAATGCCTTCCCACGACGTGTTGTTGGTGGGTGGAGGAGGCGCAGGCCTGAGAGCCGCCATTGCGGTTTCCGAGGTTGACCCCGATCTGAGCGTGGCGGTGGTCTCCAAGGTCTATCCCATGAGGAGCCACACCGTGTCGGCGGAAGGCGGGTCCGCGGCCGTCATCAAGGAGGGCGACAGCCTGGACGAACACGCCTATGACACCGTCTCCGGCGGGGACTGGATGTGCGACCAGGATGCCGTGGAGCTCTTCGTCAACGAGGCCCCCCGTGAAATGCTTCAACTGGAGCACTGGGGCTGCCCCTGGAGCCGGGAACCGGACGGCCGGGTGGCCGTTCGCCCCTTCGGTGGAATGAAGAAGGAGCGCACCTGGTTCGCCGCCGACAAGACCGGCTTCCACATGCTCCACGCGCTCTTTCAGACTTCTCTCAAGTACCGGTCCATCGCTCGCTACGACGAATGGTTCGTCACCAGGCTTCTGGTGGAGGACGGCCGAGTGCAGGGCGTGGTGGCCATCGAGCTGATGACGGGCAGGATCCAGGCCATCACCGCCAAGTCCGTCATCCTCTGTACCGGCGGTTGCGGAAAGGTGTTCCCGTTCACCACCAATGCCAACATCAAGAACGGCGACGGCATGTCGCTGGCCTACCGCGCGGGAGTGCCCCTGAAGGACATGGAGTTCGTGCAGTACCATCCCACCGGACTCCCCTTCACCGGGATTCTGATCACCGAAGCCTCCAGGGCCGAAGGCGGATTCCTGCTCAACAAGGACGGCTACCGCTACCTGCAGGACTACGATCTGGGGACGCCTCAGCCCAAGCCGGTGTTGCGGTCCATGGAGCTGGGGCCTCGGGACCGCTTGTCGCAAGCCTTCATGAAGGAGTTGGAAAAGGGCCGGACGCTGGAAGGACCCTACGGGCCCTACGTCCATCTCGACCTCACCCACCTGGGCAGGAAGATCATCGACACCAAGTTGCCCTTTGTTCGCGAACTCTGCCTCAAGTACGAGAACATCGATCCGGTGAGCCAGTTGATTCCGGTCCGCCCGGTGGTCCACTACATGATGGGCGGCGTCCACACCGACATCCGGGGAGCCACGCCCCTGGATGGCCTGTTCGCTGCCGGCGAGGTGGCCTGTGTGAGCATCAACGGCGCCAACCGTCTGGGCTCCAATTCCCTGACCGAGCTCCTGGTATTCGGCGCCCGGGCGGGACAGGCTGCGGCTGAACACGCTCTGCAGGACAAGCCGGTGAGCGCCGGCATCGAGGCTCAGGCAGCCGACGAGAAAAAGCGCCTGGAACGGGAGTTTCTCCACAAGACCGGCGGCACCGAGTCCATTGCGGGCCTGCGCAGGGAAATGCAAACCATCATGGAAAAGAGCGCCGGCATATACCGGACGGGAGCACTGCTGGAAGAGGCTCAGGCCAACCTCGCCGAACTGAAGGAGCGTTTCGGCCGGGTAGCCATCCAGGACCACAGCCACACCTTCAACACCGAGTTGACGGCCGCCCTGGAGCTCTCCTACATGTTGGACGTGGCCGAGGCCGTGGTCGAATGCGCCCTGCATCGAACCGAATCCCGGGGAGCCCACCAGCGAATCGATTTTCCGCAGCGGGACGATGAACGGTTTCTGGCCCACTCGCTGGTCTCGCACCGCCCCGGCGATCGACCCAAGGTCGAATACCTGCCTGTGACCATCACCCGCTGGCCCCCGGGCGAACGGGTTTACGGCCGGCCGGCGACTGAAGCGCCACGGGACTGACCGTGCCGGCCCATTCGGTGCGCCGGTTTTGTTTTTGGAGATGACCGGATTGCTTCCGAGCGAATAAACTACCGGGAATCCATCACCCCGGAGGAGATATGGCTGAAACGATAACCATCGAAGTGGCTCGCTACCGCCCCGAGCAGGAGGCCGAGCCCACCCTCCAATCCTACGAGGTCCCCTTCAACAAGGACTGGGTGGTTCTGGACGCCTTGAATTACATCAAGGACCATGTGGATGGTTCGCTCTCGTTTCGCTGGTCCTGCCGCATGGGCGTCTGCGGGAGCTGCGGCATGACCGTCAACGGCGAACCCAAGCTGACCTGCGCCACCTTCCTGTCCCATTATCATCCGGGACC
>JAPPFQ010000654.1 GCA_028875135.1 Acidobacteriota bacterium | reverse complement strand
GGCTCATCCCCTCCGCCTCGGGTGAGGATGTTGATGACGCCGCCGATCCCCTCCGACCCGTATAGGGAGGACATGGGGCCACGAACGATCTCGATCCGCTCGACGTTGTCCGTGCTCAAGGTCGAGAAGTCAACCGCGCCCCCAAGGAGGTTGGTGGTATCGTTCACCGGAACCCCGTCTATCATGACCAGGGTGAAGTTGGACTCGCCTCCCCGCAGGGATACGGTCGTCAATCCGCCACGCCCCCCGGTCTGAGACAAGTAGAGAAACGGGACCTGGCGCAGCAGGTCGGCCATGCTTTCGGCCCGGCTGTTCTCCACGAAATCCCTGGTGAGAATCGTCACCGAAGCCGAACTGGCCGAGAGCGGAATGGCCTCGGCCGAGACCGTAACCACGATGGGATCGGGCTGAATCGAGGGAGATTGGGCCGGGGGCGGATTCTGGCAGAGCCCCTCGGCGGCCAGGAGCAGAATCACCGCCCACGGTGCCGCCAGGCTCGACCTGAATCCGCGCTGCGCCATGACTGCAATTCGAGAGCGATACAACGGAAGTTTATGGCCTGTCGGGAACAAGATTATTAAACATCGATGCACAGGATGCACAGGATTATCAGGACGAGAGCTTCCTGCACCAAAAGCCGGCTCGGGCAATGATTCGGTGCGGAATTGCGGATGTCCAGGAATGCAAGCCAGCCGTCTCCGGGAAAAATCCTGTGCATCCTGTCCATCCATGTCAATAAACCCTCTACTCATGCTTGACTTTGAACCGGTTTCCAATCAGCACTCGCTGGCGTTTGTTAAACGAGAAAAATCCTGTGCATCCTGTGCATCGATGTTAATAAACCATTTACCCCTGCGTGGCTTTGAACCGGTTTCCAGTCACCAGGCGCCGGCGGTTGTTTCAAATAAACGTCACCCCTGGTTAGCCGACCGCCTTCTCGAGAACTCCCACAGAATGGAGAGGGCATCCACCGGAGGCAGCCCGGGAGCACCCATGGCATCCCGCACGTAGGACGCCCGCCGCATTCCATTGAGGACGCAGGAGACCCCTTTGAGATTCAATAGGAGATTCATGGCGATTTGACTCAGCGAAGCCTGAGGCCTCGAATATCCGCACTCCTCCAGCAGGCTCCGAATCCGGTCGGACTCCTTTTGCTGCCGCGACAGCGAATAGCGCTCCAGGTTTTCCAGAACGGTTCGGAGGGTCTGAAAATAGCGTCCCTGCCATTCTTCCCAATAGGAGTCGCCCTGGCAAGCCTTTCGGCAATCCTGGACCCACTGTTGAAGGGGCGGGGCCACATACCGTTCCACCACCCAGTCCCAATCGGCAGCGGCACGCACCTGGGGAGCAATCTGGAGCAACATCCCGGACAAGCCGTGGTCGGGGCCGCCGAGCAAGGGGACTCTCAGACGATCAGCCAAGGAGCGCTCCAACTGGCGCAGCGGCTCCACCAGTATTTCCAGGTCCTTTGGACCACCGGTTTTCTGTCCATGACCGGAGAAATCGGCCAGCCGAAACATCCGATTTTGGGCGAAGGCATTGAGGGGGCGATTGATGAGCACTCCCAGTCCTTCCCGCCGGCAGAATTCAAGGGCGCTCAGTCCGTCGTTGTTGCGCGCCAGGGCGCCGCCGCTCTCGTACAGGTTGAGCGGCAACTGCACCACTCGGAAGCGGTGGCTGGAAGAAATCCCTTCCGCCTGTTGGAGACACCGCTGGATGCTGGTCATGGTTGGGTCCGAAGGGGCCAGGCCGTAGTTGTTGGAGCTGATGCCGTACCAGCCGATGCGACCCTCCTTTGCCTGATCCTCCAGGAAAGCGAAGGCCTGTCCGACGCGGCGGTAAAACTCCCGGTGGTCCTGAGCGGTAGGGGTGTGGTGGTGGGCCTGGTGGCTGAGATAGTACTCCGGATTGTGCAGCAGAAACACGTCCACCCGATCCCGCTTCAGACGCCGGCAGGAGGCCCTGAGCTGCGTCTCCAGGAACCGGGGGTGAATGCAGTGCCAGATACCCTCGCCGTACTCCACCACCTCCGGGAAGGATTGCTGTTGGGCCAGGGCCATGTTCTGCCCCTGAATATACCCGGCCTTGGTGACAACCACCGCGCCCGAAGGCCCGTCCCCGGATAGGACCTTCCCCACCAGCGATTCCGACCGGCCGTCGGTGTAGTTGGCGCTGGTGTCGATCAGGTTTCCTCCCCGTTCCAGGTACTCCCGAAGCGAGGCTTCGTGTTCCCCGACGCCCTCGGCGATGCGATAGCAGCCGAATCCCAGGGGATGGCACCGGATTCCGGTATTGCCCAGGGGTCGAGAGTAATCCGGAACAGGATGGCTCACGGATGGAGACCTCGATGGAGCCCTTGCGGGTCAGAGGTGGATCGCCCGGCCGAAGGCGGCGGCGCCGGCTTCGTGAACAGCTTCACCCAGCGTGGGATGGGCCTGAATGGTCGCCTCGATGTCTTCGAAGGTGGCTCCCAGCGTCATGGCCAGTCCAAGCTCTCCGATCAACTCGGTGGCCTCGGAACCAATCAGGTGAGCCCCCAACAGTTCCCCGTCGGCTTCGCCAAAAATCAGCTTCACGAATCCCTCGCTCTCTCCCACTGCCAGGGCCTTGCCGTTGGCTCTAAAGGGAAAACGTCCGACACGGCAGGGCTCGCCCGACTCTCTGGCCGCCCGTTCGGTGAGCCCGACGCTGGCGACTTGAGGATTGCAGTAGGTGCAACTGGGATAGTGGGGGAGCGGCCTGGGCTTCCCGTTCGCGAAAAGGCCCTCGACTGCCTGAACGGCCTGGTAGCTGGCCACGTGTGCCAGCCAGGGCGGCCCGATCACATCCCCGGCGGCATAGACCCCCTCGATCGAGGTCCGATAGTTGCCATCCACCTTGATAAAGCCCCGATCGGTTTCGAGTTCCAGCCCGGGTGGCAGAAGCGCATCCACCCCTACGGCCACCAGTACCACCTCAGCCTCGACTCTGCCGGTCGTTTCACCGCCGAAGCTCACCTGGACACCGTGCTGACTCGCCACACCCTCGTCCACCCGGGTGGAGGTGTGGACCTCGATGCCCTGCCGGCTGAAGGACCGGGCCAGGGCCTGGGACACCTCCTCGTCTTCGACCGGAAGCAGATGCGGCATCATCTCCAGCAAGGTGACCCGGGTGCCGAAAGCGTTGTAGAAGTAGGCGAACTCCACCCCGATGGCGCCGGCCCCGACGATCACCATGGATGCCGGAGGCGCTGTCAACACCAGGGCTTCCTTGCTTCCGATGACCCTCTTTCCATCGAAGGCCAAGCCCGGCAGCGGACGGGGACGGACCCCGGTGCTGACCAGGATCCGATCGGCTTCCAGTGAACGCCTGGAGCCGTCGGCAAGTGCCGCCGTGACCCGACCCGGCTCGGTCAGCTCCGCCTTGCCCGCCAGGTAGTCGACCCGGTTTTTCCGGAACAGGTAGCCGATGCCTCCGGAGAGCCGGTCGGCCACTTTCCGGCTTCTTCCCATGATTCCGGACCACTCGAAGGACAACCCCTCGAACCTCAGGCCAAAATCTCCGGCGCGATCTTTCAGAAGCCGATAGAGCTCGGCGTTGCGCAGCAACGACTTGCTGGGAATGCAGCCCCAGTTCAGGCAGGTTCCTCCGGCCCGGTCCATCTCGATGCAAGCCACTTTCCTGCCCAACTGCGCCGCCCGAATGGCGCCCACGTACCCCGCGGGGCCGCCTCCAATCACCACCAGGTCGTAGCGCTCAGGCATCGCGAGTCTCTCGAGGTCGACGAATCGGTGGTTGGTTTTGGTTCTGGGAAGGCATTCGGTGGGACTTTCGTTGGGAACCACCACAACCGGCCGCGGTCTATAGCAGCAGCAACGCCGGTTGCTGGAGCAGCCTCCGCATCTGCCCCAGGAACTCGGCGGCCACGGCGCCGTCGACCACCCGGTGATCGCAACTCAACGTCAGGTTGAGCCGATGACCTGGACGGATTCGATCGTCCTTGTCGACCACGGGCTTTCTGACGATGGCGCCCACTCCAAGAATGGCTGCCTGAGGCGGGTCGATGATGGCCTGGAAACTGTCGATGCCCTTGGCTCCCAGGTTGGAAACGGTAAAGGTGCCGCCGCGATACTCATCCGGGTTCAACCGCTGGCTGCGCGCTCTTTCGATCAGATCCCCGGCCTCCCGGCTGATCCGGCGCAGGCTCTTGGATTCGGCGTTTCGGATCACCGGCGTCAACAACCCCTCTTCCAGGCTGACCGCAAACTCCAGGTGCACCTGACCATGGCGGAGAATGCCCTCCGGGGTAAAGGAAGCATTGAGCTGCGGCACCCGGGTCAGGGCCATGGCCGTCGCCTTCAACACCAGGTCATTGAGGCTCAGCTTGCCGTCACCCCACTCCTCCGAGGCGGAGTTGACTTGACCCTGCAGCTCCAGCAGGGGTTCGGCATCGATCTCCACCTGCAGGTAGAAATGGGGGATGCGGGTCTTGCTTTCCACCATCCGTTCAGCGATGAGCTGCCGCATGGAGCTCAGGGGAACCCGTTGGCTCACGGCCGCCGCGGCCTTTTCCGGGGCAGCTCCGGCGCCGCCGGCAGCCATAACGTCTCGATAGAGAATGCGTCCGCCCGGCCCGGAACCCTCCACCCCGGCCAGATCCAGATTCATCTCCTCGGCGGCTTTTCGAGCCCGGGGCGAGGCTTTGACCCTCTCTGAGCGAGCCGCTTTCCCGGCAGTTCCCACGGCTACTTCAGGAGACGCAACCGCCGCGGCTGCCCCGGCGAGTGGTGATGGTTGGCCGCCCGCATCGATCGCCGCCATGGGTTGGCCGACGGAAACCCTTTGGCCTTCCTCAACAAAGATTTCCGACAGCACGCCGTCCTCCAGGGATTCCATCTCCATGGTGGCCTTGTCGGTCTCGATTTCCGCCACCACCTCTCCACTGGAAACCGCCTCTCCGATGCCTTTGAGCCAGCGCACTACCACACCGTCTTCCATGGTGTCACTGAGTTTCGGCATGATGATCTCAGCCATGAATGCTCCGGGCGTTCATTCCTGACCCGCAAGAGGGCGGCCTGCCCCACCTGCTCAACGAGCCAAAAATCGGCTTGTCTTCAGCCTTCCGCCCGTATTGTACAGTAAATCCAGCCGCGATCATTTCCGGAGCCGACTACTCGCGCAACAAACTCTCTTTCTGTTGATCCTGTGCATCCTGTGCATCGATGTTAACGATGAAAAAATATCGATTCCCCTGCCTGGCGGCACACTACCCCCACCGCATCAGCCTTCGCCTTCCGGCTCGGCTTCTGCGATTCCCCCTCACGGGGCGAGTTATCTGTGGTAAGGGTGGCTTTGGCCCGAACTCCTAGACAGCACCGGCCGGTTCGGGATCTCGTGGTGCGCTCCCGGCGGTCGGAACCAGGGCATAGGGTGCGGAAACCAGGAACAGAAAGACCATCAACACTTCGGAGTCCCCGAAGTTGAACTCGAACAGCCCGGCCACAAAGAGCGCCAGCAGGCTGAGAAATCCCCCGGCATGGACGGATTTTTCCAGGGAGGGGAGCCTGGCCCGCCTGAAACCCAGCCAGTGGTCCCGCCCCATCCGGAGGATGAGCCACAGCCAGGCCAGGGCGCAGGGAATGCCCCGCTCGGCCGCGAACTGAAGCAGGTTGTTGTGCATGTGGATCCAGAAAAATCCCCCCCTTTGACGGGCCCCCGGATCGGGGTGATAGTCAAAGAAGACTTCGGAGACTCGCTGGGGACCCACCCCGAACCAGGGATGCGCCTGCACCATCTGCATTCCCGTTTTCCAGATCTCCAGGCGGGCGGCGTTGGAGGGGTGCGCCGGGTCCCAGATACTGGCCAGCCGTTTCTGAAGGGAATCAGGCAGGCACACCACCAATATCAGGATTCCAGCCCCGCTCACGAGCACCGTCTTCAAGGTGGGGAACCTCAACCAGGCGGCCACCAACAGGCAGGCGAGACTGGCGATCCAGACGCTCCGGGTCAGGGTCAGGAGCAGGGTCACGCCCAGGAAGCAGACGGCCACCATCCAGAGCGCCGGGCGCCTGGGAGCGGAGAAGAGCAGGGTGCCCAGCATGGCCAGGAACACCAGCATCAATCCCCCGCTCAGGGTCATCCAATGGCCCATGAAGCCGGTCAAGCGCCCATCGACACTCCCCAGGGAAGGCACCAGGTATTGAGCCAGCGCGAAACCGGCCGCCACCAGTCCGGCTGCGAACAGCGCCTGAAAGGCCCGACCCACCCTGGTCCTTGAGAAGTAGTTGGCCACCAACAGGATGATGGCAAACAGCCAGAACTTGTAGATCGGAGGCAAGCCGATTCCGGGCTCGGGAGAGGCCAGCCAGGAAACCAGGGTGGCCCCAATAAACAGCAGCAGGGGCAGTTTGACGGGAGGGAAACGAAGGATCGTCCGGCGATTCAGGAGACGGTCAAGCAAGAATCCAAGAATCGCCAACCCAAGGAAGGTTTGAGATACGGCAATGCTGATCACCGGAAAGACGACCGCCAGGGTCGTCGATCCGAAGACGATGGAGTCAAGATGGCTCCTGAACCATTGCATGCCGGAGGAAACGGGCACTCAGGCGACCCCTTGGGATCAAAGAGGGAAATTGCAGCCACTCGCTTGTCCCGGATGTTTACTTGCGAGCGACCACGACCTGCCGGTCAAAGCCCCAGCCGGTCACGTCCTCACCCCGGACCAGGCGACACCGGCTGAAGCCGGCCTCGCCCAGCCGATCCAGAATATCTGTCCCATAGTTGCGAAAACAGAGAACGGCCGCGGAACCTCGAATGCGGTCCCCATGATATTCCGGTGGCAGCAGGTGCTCCAGCCGGCCATTGACCAGGCGGGCTCTCTCCACCGTCCTCTCGCCGCCATCCATGGGAACGGTGAACAGCAACAGCCCGCCGGGACTGAGCACCCGGTGCAGCTCTCGAAAGCCCTCCAGGTCATGGGGAACGTGCTCGAAGACCTCGGTCGAGGTACAGACGTCGAAGCAGCCGTCGCCGTAGGTCAGTTGCTGCACGTCCTGACATTGAACCCCTGCCTTGTATTGCCCCGGCGGCACGTCATCGAAATACTCGGAAAGCGTAAGCTTGCCGGCCTGCCTGCGAAGATAGCCCACCAGGGGACCCCTGGATGACAACTCGTACACATGGCGGCGCGACAGGTCGGGGAGAATGTCCTTCAGAACGCTCACAAAAGAGAGCGTGGCCGCGCTGGAGCGGCACCGGAGGCAGCGGACGGCCATCTCGTAATCATCCAGCTTGACGAACCCCGTACGGCCGCACACGGGACAATCCCCGAGCCTGATCCCGACCTTGCGCCAATTCAGCAGCTCCGCGGCTGTCCGTATCTCCCTTAACATGTTCTTGCCACTGCCAAAGGGCTACTGGAGTCGAGTGCGTCCTTTCATGGTCTTGGGCGTATCGAAAAAATCCTCGATCACGCGGCGCGCCGAATTCAGGTCACGGCAGCGGTTCACCTGGGTGGAAAGGTAATGCCCAAAATGGATCCACTTGTGTCCCCAAGCCAGAAAGAGCCGCAGGCGTGGCAATTGCTCGGCCGGAGTGAACCCGGCTTCCAGCCGGTCGCAGAAAAACGCAAGGGCCCGCCGGCATTCCCGTCCTTCCTCCTCTGCCGTCCGAGGGGCCCGCTGCCCCTCCCGTCCCCCGGGCGGGGCAAATCCCAACTGCTCGGCCACCTGCCAGAAAATCCAGGGCCTGGCGGTAGCGGCCCGAGCCACCATCACGCCGTCGCAACCGGTCTGCTGCAGCATCCGCACGATATCCGAGGCCTGCTGGACATCCCCATTGCCGATGACCGGGATTCGCACGGCATCCCGCACCCGGCCGATGTACTCCCAGTTGGCCTGGCCGCGCCGGTGCTGAGACTGAATTCGGGGATGGAGCGTGACCCAGTCCGCTCCCGCCTGCTCCAGCATCCTGGCAAAATCCACCAGGTATTCGGGATCGTCCCTGAGGCCGGTCCTCATCTTCACCGAGAGCGGCAGGGAGGTGAGCCGCCGGGTGGTGCGCACCACTTCTTCGGCGTACCGGATGTCGCCCATCAGGGCCACTCCCCAGTTGTGCTTGAGGACCTTGCTGACCGGACAGCCCATGTTGATATCGATTCCGGCCGGCGAGAGGGTCATCAACTTCCTGAGCGAAGGCGCGATCCAACACTCGTCGTTTCCCAGCAGTTGGGGTATCAGGTCCCGTTCCCCGGCGGCTACCCGGGTCTTGGGTGTGAGGCCGACCTCCTCCCCGGGCAGTATGCGCGTGGACAGCATCTCCGTAAACAGAAGTGTTTCGGCATTGGAGGGAAGGTAGGTTCTGACCAGCTGGCGAAAGGCCAGGTGCGACAATCCCGCCATGGGCGCGAAGATCACCGGAAAGTTGACACGCACCCCGTTTCCGAAAGGGATGCGAAACAGGCGGCTGTCCCGCACTCCGGCCGGGGGCGCCTCTCGGGCCGGGGCGGGTCTCGACATGGGCTCTTCCACGGTGATCATTCCTTCGCGCCCCCCGGTGAATATCTCTATCCCTGCTTGCCGGTCTGAGGCACAGGCCGGCTAGTGGACGGTCATGTCCATGTTGCCGATGGCTTTGAGTGCCACCTCATTCTCGGGATCGATTTCCAGCGCCTGCATGTACTCGTCCAGGGCCTTCATCTGTTCGCCCTTTGCCAGGTAGATATGCCCCAGGTTCAGGTAGGGGAAGTGCTTGGGATCGTACCGCTTGGCTTTCTTGGCTTTCTCCAGCCAGTCGATGGCCTCGTCCATTTGACCCTGGCGCATCAGGTAGACGCCGATGTCGTTGTAGGGATTGCCGAACTCGGGATCGACCGCGATCGCCAGGTGGCAATCACGGATGGCCTGGTCGAGCATGCCCAGAAAAGATACGGCCCAACCCCGGTAGGTGTAGCCTTCGGCGGTCGGATGGGCGGCGACGCTTCGGTTGAAGAGCCCGACCGCCGTCAGAAAGCGGCCCTTGACCAGGTGTTTGACGCCCTCTTCCCAAAGGGTGCGAGCCTGTTTCTGGTTCTGATCTTCGGAATTCATGGCTATGGCCAGTAGGATAACCCCCTCGATTGGTTTCAGGCAAGTGCCGCCCGGCCCTGTGGGGCGGATCATTGGACAGTGAAACAACGGATCCATTTCCCTATCGTGAGCAGGTGCCATGTCCCGCTGAACTGGTTGTCTACAGATTGAACATCGATGCACAGGATGCACAGGATTAACAGGACGAGGGCTTCCTGCAGGAGAAGCCAGCTCAGGCGATGATCCGATGCGGCCTTGCGAATTCCCGGCATTGGAAGCTGGCCGTTTCCTGAAAAAGATCCTGTGCATCCTGTGCATCGATGTTAAACATGGGATTTTCCAATAGATGCCCCCCAACGTGAGGTGCCCTGCCACGGCCGCCGGCTTGACCCGAAATCGGCAATTCCTTTAATCTGTGTTGGCAATAGTCTGACCTCAAGGCAACCAGGGGCGGAGAGACTTCGGATGAAAACAATCCAAAGGCGGCAAACAGTGGCGGTCCGGGTAGGATCGGTCATGGTGGGCTCCGGATACCCGATGGCGGTGCAGTCCATGACCAACACCGACACCGCAGATGCGGCCGGCACCGCCAGCCAGGTGGCCGATCTGGCCCTTTCGGGCTCGGAGCTGGTTCGGATCACGGTCAATAACGACCAGGCAGCCCGGGCGGTCCCGGAGATCGCGGCTCGGCTGAGCGACCTGGGAATCGAAGTCCCGTTGGTGGGCGATTTTCATTACAACGGGCATCTTCTGCTCAGCCGCTACCCCGGCTGCGCCCGCACGCTGGCCAAGTACCGCATCAACCCCGGCAACGTCGGCGCCGGCAGGCATCGGGACGATAACTTCCGGCGCATGATCGAGGTGGCCAACGAAAACGGCAAGCCGGTCAGGATCGGGGTGAACTGGGGATCGCTGGACCAGGTGCTGCTGGCCCGCCTGATGGACGAAAACGCGGCTTCTTCGCAACCGAGGGACTCTGCTGAGGTGACACGGGACGCCATCGTCAGGAGCGGGCTGGAATCGGCCCAACTGGCGGAAGAGTATGGGATGCCCCACAACCGTATCATCCTGAGCGCCAAGGTCTCGGGAGTCCAGGATCTCATCCTGGTCTACCGTGACCTGGCGGGCCGCTGCGACTATCCCCTGCACCTGGGATTGACCGAGGCGGGCATGGGGACCAAGGGGATCGTTGCCAGCTCGGCCGCCCTGGCCGTGCTGCTTCAGGAGGGGATCGGAGATACCATCAGGGTCTCCCTGACTCCCGCTCCCGGGGGGGACCGCACCGAAGAAGTCCAGGTTTGCCAGCAAATTCTCCAGTCCATGGGAATTCGCAGCTTTCTGCCTCAAGTGACCGCCTGCCCGGGATGCGGCCGCACCACCAGCACTTTCTTTCAGGAAATGGCCGAGGAAATCCAGAGCTATTTGAAAAACCGGATGCCGGCCTGGAAGGACCGCTATGAGGGTGTGGAGGACCTCAAGGTTGCGGTCATGGGCTGCGTGGTCAACGGCCCCGGGGAATCGAAGCACGCCCATATCGGCATTTCCCTTCCCGGCACGGGAGAAGACCCCAAGGCGCCCGTGTTTGTCGACGGCCGACTCACG
>JAPPFQ010000566.1 GCA_028875135.1 Acidobacteriota bacterium | reverse complement strand
TATCCCATCTCCACAGCCTTTTCCAATATCGTTCCGGTGATCGGGGCCCGAATCACCGTGGAGTCCAGGAAGGTCCGGCGAAGATCCAGTTCCCCGCGGGCCTGCTTGACCCGTCCCTTCATGGCCTCGATCTGCTCCGCTCGCGGACCCAATCGCACCAGGTCGGCTTCCCTGGCCAGGGACTCCACCCGGGCCGACTCCGCCTCGAAGCGGGCCTGGGCGTTGTCCAGGTCCTGCTGGGGCAGAACTTCTTCCTCAAACAGCCTCCGCACCCGATCCAGGTTGATCCCGGCGTTCTTCAGATCGGCCTGGGCGCGGGCCAGGTTGGCATTGGCGCGAGCGATCTCTTCGGGACGGGAACCGGCCTCCAGCTCGCTCAACTGGGCCAGCAGGCTGGCCAGTTGCCCCTCGGCCTGCTGGGCCTGGGCCCGGTACTCGGCGTCCTCCAGCCGGACCAGAACCTGTCCCTTCTCGACCAAATCGCCCTTCTCCACGCCGATCCAGGCGACCTTTCCCACCACCTTGGCCGTCAACTGGATCTTGCGATGGGCCACGATGTACCCGGAGGCGTTCAGGACCGTTGCAGGGCCCTGAGACCCGGGCTCGCCGCCCGCAACCACTCGGAAAACCTCCACCTCGATCTCCTGGCTGGCGAAGCGGGCGGCGGTGACTGCCGCGCCCACCGCCACAACCACCACGATTCCGGCAAGGATCCAGCGGGATGTCCAGCGCGAGGGTCCCTGCGAGGACCGCCTTCGGCTCTTGTGGATTCTCAGGCTGTCGAGTTCCTGCTCCAGGTTTTTCCCCGATTCAACCACCGGCTACAACTCCCGCAGTGCATTGAGAATGCTTTCCCTGGCGGCCCCGCGGGCCGGCAGCAGTCCGCCCAGCAGCCCCATGATCGAGGCGAATCCGACACCCAAGGCCACGATGGCCGGGGAGAGTCGAAAATCGAAACCGGTCTCGCTGAAGGTGAGATTGTTGCCGATACCGGACTCCAGGCCATGCAGCGGCAGCACCAGCAGCACCCCGATCAACCCGCCCAGCAGGGAAAGCAGCAGCGACTCGATCACGAAGGCCAACAGGATGCTGCCGCCCGAAAAACCCAGCACCCGAAGAGTGCCGATCTCCCGCGAGCGACGGGCCACGGCGGCATACATGGTGTTCATGGCGGCAAAGCAGCTTCCCACCGCCATGATGACGGCCACGAAGATGCCCAGGAACTTCACCGGCTCGGCCGAGGCGGTCTGCTCCTGGTAGTAGTCCACTTCCCTCTTGCCCTCCAGGTAGAGCCGCTGATCGTCGGCCAGGGCGTTCTGCAGCGCCTGCAGGCTCACCGGATCGGCGGCGCGGACCAGGACCGAGGAAAGGACTTCCATGCGATTGGAATCGGTGGCCAGTTGATTGAGACCGACCCAGATCTCGCTGTCGAAAGCGGTACTGCCGGCGTCGAGAACACCGACCACACTCCAGTCGCCCCGGCCGAAGCGCAGCCGGTCTCCGACTTCGGCGTTGACGTACCGCCTGGCGATGGATTTCCCCACCACCACCTCCCGCTGACCGGGCCGGAACCACCGGCCCTCGATCAACTTCAGGTTGGGGCGCATTCGGATACCCATGGGGGAAAGGCCACGGATGTTCACATTGGCCCCCTCGGGACTGTTGTGACGGGGCAAATTGATGACCGTCACGATTTCGGGGGAAACCATGGGCTCGCCGTCCAGTTGCTGAATCCCCGGCTTGTTCCGAATATTCGACACAGCCTCTCGGGTGACCTGACTGACCAGCTCCGAGATGGAGTTCTTCCTCATGACCAGCAGGTGGAGCGGATGTCCGGTGGCCTGCAGAGCCTTTTCCAGACCTCCGACCAGGGCCAGGATCCCCAGCAGCACCGCCACCGTAAGGCCGATGCCCAAGGCAGTCATGACGGTGGTGGTCTTGCGGACTGTCAGGTTCTTCAGGTTGTAGGAGAGAGGCAAGGGCATAGGGTGACTCAGGGCTTCCCCACCGGCTCAGCCATCCAGGCCGACGGGAGGAACACCGTCCCGGCACAAGGGTTCCGAACAAGACGCTTCAATCGGTTGAAGACACACTCGATTTTTCCCCACTGTCCGGCTGCCCCTTGAGCACAGAAGGCCTCTCACCCTGTATGGCGCAGGGCCGAAGTGATGGGCAGGCGGGTCGCTCCCAGGGCCGGGACCAGGGAGCTCAGGATGCCGATGGCCAGGGCAATGGAAAGGCTGATCAGGAACACCGGCGGCGAAAAGGACAGTCCGGAGAGCATGAGCTGCGACTGTCGCAAGTACCCCGACGCCCCCCAGGCCAGGCCGCAACCCAGCAGTCCCCCCGCCAGGGATATCAGCAGCGCCTCGGCCACGATCATGGTCAGCACCTTGCCCGTGGTGAATCCCAGCGTCTTGAGCACCCCGATTTCCGTGATGCGCTCCCGCACCGACATGCCCATGGTGTTGGCGGCCACCAGCAGGATGGTGAACACCAGGGCCCCGCAAATGCTCAGCAGGAACACCTTGACGTTGCCCAGCATGGAAACGAAGCTCAACTGGAAGGCCCGCTCTGTTTCGGTCTTGGTCTGGCGCTCCGAGTTTCGATAGAGATCGTCGATCTGCTTGGCGATGCGCGGCACCGCCTCGGCGGAATCGGCCAGGATGCCGAAGGTGCCCACCATCCCGCGGCGGGACTGGGGCAGGCCCTCTTCCAGGTATTTCCGGTGGAAATACAACGCGAAGTCCTGGTTCTCGACATCGCTTTCAAACAGGGCCCGAATGGTCAGTTCCAAATCCATCGGGTAGATGTCACCCTTGATGGTAATCCGCTGGCCCAGCTTGAAGTTCAGTCGCTCGGCCAGGCTCTTGCCGACCGCTGCGGCCGTGCGCTCCGACTGGAAGGCCTCGAGCTGATCGGGAGGCACCGTGAACTCCTTGTAGACCTCGAAGATCCTCTCCGGATCGGTGGCGAACCTCGGGAAGAAATTCTCGGGTCGATTGTCGATATAGACCCCTCCGAACCAGGAGGTGGGCACCAGCTCGCGCACGCCGGGCACCTTGCGGATCTGCTGCCCATAGTATTCGGGAAGGGAGAAGGTCAGAGAGACCCGGTTTCGGGTCACCAGCCGCAGGGCTTGCTCGGGCGGCCCTTCCTGGTGGTAGAAGGCGTGATAGACCGAAAGAAGCACTCCCAGCAGAAACAGGGAAATGCTGATGCTGGCCACCGTCAGCAGCGTCCGACGCCGGTTGCGCAGCGCATTCTTGAGAGCCAGGTTCAGAGTATCCCGGAACACGGATAGTCTCGTTTCCGCGGGAAGAAAGCCGCTCCTCCCGCCATTTCTCAGATTAGCACAAGTCTGGCCGCCTCGGTTAAAGCGCCTTCGGCACCCCTAATCAGGCCTCTGACCTTCCGTCCGACCCGTTCCCCGGGAGTTTTTTCCCAAGGGGCTGGAACACCCCCGGCAATGAGTCCTCCGCCGGGCGTTCAGGGTCCCGCAGTTGCGGCAGCGAATGTACATGGCGTGTGTGAACCAATGGGTCAGGAGGGCACTCCCGCCCAGGATCAACACGGCCAGCAGGACATTGAGGGCTGTTTCCATGACAGGATCCAACAAGGGTCCGTCGCCGACTCAGAGGCGAAACAGATCGCCTATGCCGCTATGCCGGGTCGGCTGAGGGACTATCCGGACCCTGGTGCTTCATTCGCTTCCACCCGCCCTGGCCGAAAGAAAAACGCAAACAGCACCATCACCGCCGCCGCCGCCACCGCCGGCACCAGCCAGATCTCATTCCAATGGTGCTGCACGGCGCCAACTACACCCTCGAAACTGTAATGCTCCACCACCAGTCCGGAGACCCTGGCGCCGACGAACATGCCCAGTCCCAGGGTGACCAGGGCGATGAATCCCTGAGCCGCGGCCCGAACCCGGATAGGGGCCTTGCGGTCCACGTAGACCTGGCCGGCCACGAAAAAGAAATCGTAGCAGATGCCGTGCAGGAGGATCCCTCCCAGCAACATCCACAGGTGCTCGCTGCCGTCGCCCCAGGAAAACAGCAGATAGCGGGCCACCCAGGCAGCCATGCCGATCAGCAGCGTCCCCTTGAGTCCCACCCGGGTCAGGAAGAAGGGCAGGGCCAGCATGAAGAGAATCTCGGAGCCCTGCCCCAGGGTCATCTTGCTGGCGGCCTGGCTGACGCCGATCTCGTTGAGGAACAGGTTGGTGAAGGTGTAGTAGAACTGCAGGGGAATACAGAGCAGGAACGATCCCGCCACGAAGATGGCAAAGGAGCGCTCCTTCATCAGGCTCAGGGCATCCAGCCCCAGCAACCCCCTGAGGCTAAAGGGCTGGCCGCCTCCCTTGGGAGGGGTGTGGGGAAGCAGCAGGCAGTAGAGTCCCATCAGCACCGAGGCCCCGGCGGCAATCTGCAGCGGCACGGCGGTGGCCTCCAAATGCAACCGTCCCACCAACAAGCCGGCGGCGATCCACCCGATGGTCCCCAGCACTCTCACCCTGGGGAATTCCCGTTCCGGGCTCTCCATGTGGTGAAAGGACAGGGAGTTGGTGAGCGCCAGGGTCGGCATGTAGAACAGCGTGTAGACCAAAAGCACCGGGAAGAGTTGGCTGAAGTTCTCCAGACCGGATACCCAGTACAGCAGGAACCCGCCCGCCAGGTGCAGTCCCGCCAGCACCTTTTCCGAAGCAAAGTACCGGTCGGCCACCAGCCCCATGAAAAACGGAGAGATCATGGCCGCGATGGCCGTGGTGGCGTAGGCCCAGCCGATCTGGCTGCCGCTGAAGCCAAGGGTCTGGCTCAGATAGGTGACCAGGGTGACGTACCAGGCCCCCCAGATGAAATACTGCAGAAACATCATGCCGGAGAGCTTGAAGCGAACCATTCCTTAACCTCGTTGACGGAAGCGGGGCCGGTCATATTGCCGGCGCACGTGATTTTCCACCTTTTTCAATATCGGGTGCGACTTGGTAAGCAATTCTGGCTAACCACAAAATGCACAAAAGTCACAAATTGTGTTTTTGTGCATTTTGTGGCCATTTCCGTTAAAGGTCACGCTGCCGAATATTGTAAAAGGTTACTTATTCGAACCCTATTCCCCGGCCCGCGGTTCATTTTCCAACCACGACGTCCCCGACAGGCGGGCGACCGTCCGATCCCGCCCGAGAGCCGCCATGACCTCGAAGATTCCCGGGGCTACCGCCTTGCCGGTCAGCAATGCCCGGGCCGCGTTGATGAGCAGCCCCGCCTTGACCTCCTTTTCGGCGGCAAAGGCGCGCAGGGCCGATTCCACCTCCTCCAGTCCAAAGGCGGGCAGGGATTCGAGCCGCGCGGCCAGTTCGGGCATCAGAAGCGGCAGGGCTTCATTCTTGAGGAATTTCCGGCGGGCCTTGTCTTCGATCTCGAAGTCATCGGTGAAGAAGGCTCTCCCCTGGGTGGCGAAGTCGGACACCATGCGGACGCGCTGCTTGAGCAGATCGATCACCTTCAGCATCCAGGCCCGGTCGGAGGAGTCGAACTCCCCTTTCCATAGCCCCTCCCTTTCCAGCTCGACCCTGATCAGCGGCAAAAGCCTCTCGGCAGGGGCGTTGCGCAGATAGCGGCTATTGAACCAGGACAGCTTCTCCGGGTCAAAAACGGCGTTGCTCTTGTTCACGCCCTTCAGGGAGAACTGGCGGATCAACTCATCGGTGGACAGAGACTCCACCTCGGTTTTCGGAGACCAGCCCAGCAGCGCCAGAAAGTTGCAGAAGGGGTCCGGCAGATAGCCCTGTTCCCGGTAGGTGGTCACGGCGGTGGCCCCGTGCCGCTTGCTGAGCCTGGTCCGGTCGGAGCCCAGAATCAGCGGGAGGTGCGCAAAATCGGGGACCGTGCGTTCCAGGGCCTGGTAGAGGAGGATCTGCTTGGGGGTGTTCGAGATGTGGTCGGCGCCACGGATGACATGGCTGATGTTCATGTCCAGATCGTCCAGCACCACGCCCAGGTGGTAGGTGGGCATGCCGTCGGACCGAACCAGCACGAAGTCCTCGATCTGCTCGGTCCGATGGGCAATCCGCCCGAAGATCCGGTCCTCGAAAACAACCTCTCCGACGCGGGTTCCCTTGAAACGCACCACGCTGGGCAGACCGCGGGCATGCCTCGCCCTGAACTGGTCCGGCGGCAGTTCCCGGCAGGCGCCGTCATACTTCCAGGATTTTCCCGAGGCGGACGCGGCCTGGCGCTTGGCCGCCAACTCGTCTGTCGAACAGAAACAGCGGTAGGCCTTGTTTGCGCTCACGAGCCAGTCCGCCACCTGGCGGTAGCGGTCCAGTCGTTCCGACTGCAGGAAGGGGCCCTCGTCCCAATCCAGGCCCAGCCACCGGAGAGCGTCCAGAATGTCTTCCACCATCTCCGGGCTGGAGCGCTCCCGGTCGGTGTCTTCGATTCGGAGGATGAAGCGACCGCCTTGGCCTCGGGCAAACAGCCAGTTGAATAGCGCGGTTCGCGCCCCGCCCACGTGCAGGGATCCGGTGGGGGACGGCGCAAAGCGTACTCTCACACCCGGCACGCCAGGATCCTCCTTGAACGATTGGAAATCACTGTGTGCAAATTCAGGAAAGCGGTTGGGCAGGGTGGCCGGAAGTCGGACGCCGGGGCGGGCGAGCGCTGACAAAGGCTCCCCGCCGGCGGTCCGGACAGAGGGTCGGAACCTGCCGAAGTCGAATGGATTCGGCAAGCCGGTCCCAGGCGTGCCTAAACGGCGTCCCTGGCGGCAGCCAGCGCCGCGTCATAGTCGGGATGGGAGGCGATTTCCTTGACATACTCCACGTGGCGGAGGGTGCCGCCGGCATCCACCACGAAAATGGCCCGGCTGTTCAGCCGAAGCTCCTTGACCAGGGTGCCGTAACTGGCTGCAAAGGACATCTCCTGGTGATCCGAGAGCGTCTGGACCTGGTCCGCCTCGGCCGCTCCGCACCAGCGCTTTTGGGCAAAGGGCAGATCGGCGGAAACGGTCATAACCACCACCCCGTCGCCCAGACCTGAGGCCTCCTGGTTGAATCTCCGGCTCTGCTGGTCGCAAACCGGGGTATCCAGCGAAGGGACCACGCTGATGAGGCGCACCTTGCCCGCGGAATCGGAAAGCCCCACCGGTTTGAGGTCATTGGAGAGCAGCGTAAAGTCGGGGGCCGGGTCGCCCGCCTTCAACTCAGGCCCGATCAGCGTCAATGGATTTCCCAGAAATGTCGTGGCTCCAGCTCGTTCCTGCGCCATGTGTTCTTTCCTCCTTGGATCGATAGCGTCTATTTTCGTCTTGTAGATTGAACTCTTCGGGCCCGTCGGACACAACCCTGAAACCAGGCGTCCGGCAGGGACCGGTTGCGGCTAGCCCTCCTCGTACTGGCTCTTCAGCTTGGCCACCACGGTGGCGTCGGCCAGGGTTGTGGTATCCCCCAGGGCCCGGCCCTCGGCAATATCCCGCAGCAGACGCCGCATGATCTTGCCGCTCCGGGTCTTGGGCAGCTCGGCCGTAAAGTACACGCTCTGCGGCCGGGCGATGGGCCCGATCTTCCGGACCACGTGCTTCTTCAATTCATCCACCTTGCCGGCGTTCCCCTCGGCTCCCTCCTTCAAGGTCACGAAGGCGGCAATGGCTTCTCCCTTGATATCGTCCTTCTTGCCGATCACGGCCGCCTCGGCCACCTCCTGGTGGTCCACCAGAGCGCTCTCCACTTCCATGGTGCTCAGCCGGTGCCCCGAGATGTTCATGACGTCGTCCACGCGGCCCAACAGCCAGAAGTAACCTTCCTCGTCCCGCTTGCAGCCGTCCCCGGCAAAATAGACGTTCTTGCCGAAGCGCTGCCAATAGGTCTCTTCATACCTCTTCGGGTCTCCATAGATGGTGCGGGCCATCGAAGGCCAGGGAGACTTGAGCACCAGGTAGCCGCCTCCGCCCAGGGGGACGCTGTTGCCGGCCTCGTCCACCACGTCGGCATCGATGCCCGGAAGGGGAAAGGTGGCCGAACCCGGCTTGGTGGTGGTGAGGCCCGGCAGCGGCGAAATCATGATGGAGCCGGTTTCGGTCTGCCACCAGGTGTCCACTATGGGGCAGCGCCCCTGCCCGATCTTCTCGTGGTACCACATCCAGGCCTCGGGGTTGATGGGCTCGCCCACCGACCCCAGGAGGCGCAGGGTGGACAGGTCGTGCTTTGCCGGGTAGGACTCGCCCCACTTCATGACCGCCCGGATGGCCGTGGGAGCGGTGTAGAAGACATTCACGCCGTACTTGGCCACCATGGCCCACCAGCGGTCCTTGTCGGGCCAGTCGGGCGAACCCTCGTAGAGGACCCCGGTGGTTCCGTTGGCCAGGGGGCCGTAGACGATGTAGCTGTGCCCGGTGACCCAGCCGATGTCGGCCGAGCACCAGTAGACGTCCTCCTCCTTGGCGTCGAACACCCACTTGTGAGTCAGCGACGCCCCCAGGATGTAGCCGCCGGTGGTGTGCAGAATGCCCTTGGGCTTGGCCGTGGTCCCCGAGGTGTAGAGGATAAACAGCGGGTCCTCCGAGTCCATGGGCTCGGGCTCGCACCAGGCGGGGACATTTTCCACCGCCCGGTGCCACCAGACGTCCCGGGTCTCGTCCACCGCCACCGGGGCCGCATCCCCGATCCGTCGAACCATCACCACCTTCTCGACACAGGGGCAATCCTTGAGTGCAGCATCCACGTTCCGCTTGAGGGGAACGATCTGACCGCGCCGGTAGCTCCCGTCGGCGGTGATCACCAGCTTGGATTGAGCGTCGTTGATCCGATCCCTCAGGGACTCGGCGCTGAATCCGCCAAAGACCACGCTGTGGGGCGCGCCGATGCGGGCGCAGGCCAGCAGGGCGATGGGCAGTTCCGGGATCATGGGCATGTAGATGGTGACCCGGTCGCCCTTTTGCACACCCAGCCGCTTCATGGCATTGGCGAAGCGGTTGACCTCCCGGTAGAGGTCGGCAAAGGTCAAAACCCGCTCCTCGCCGGGTTCTCCCTCCCAGATGAAGGCGGCCTTGTTGCGACGCCAACCCCGAACATGCCGGTCCAGGCAGTTGACGGACACGTTGAGCTTACCTCCCACAAACCATTGAGCAATCGGTGGGTTCCAGTCCAAAACCCGATCCCACTTGCGCATCCACTCCAGGCTCTCGGCAGCCTGGGCCCAGTAGGCCTCGGGGTCCTTGGCCGCCCGCTGGTAGATATCCGGATCGGCGATATTGGCGCTTCGCGAGCACTCCTCCGGAGGCGGAAAGAGGCGCTCTTCGTCCAGCAGGGCTTCAATGGGTTGATCGGAGCGATTCATCAGACCCCCTCGTGGTTACACGACCATTCCACAGCCTGAACACAGGGGCGCTATTATACACGGCGGCCATTTCGCCGTTAACGCCAATTTCCCGCGGATTCCCGAGCGGGACCAACGACTTCCGCGGGAACCGCCCGGACCGGCGACCAGTCCGGCGCCGGGACGTCAGAACTCACCGTCCGGCGGGTCCAGGCCGCGGTAATAGTCGGACAGGATCTCGGCTTCCCCAGCCCGGGAACCCCAGACCACGTTTTCCTCCACCCGGATGCCGGCCACCGGACGGCCGCCTTCCCGCCAATAGAGGCCGGGCTCGATCGAGGTCACCTGCCCGGGCAATACCGGCCGCTGTTCGCCCGGACCCAGAGTGGGACGGTCCTCGTGGTAGGCAAAACCGAGGCCGTGCCCCAGAAAATGGGTGATTCCCTGCTCGAATCCGGCCTCTCGCATGGCCTGCCAGGAGGCCTCGCAGAGCTGTGCTCCGGTGCTCTCTCCCGGGACATAGCGCGCAATTGCCGCTGACTGCGCGTCCAAGACGGCCTGGTGGAGTCCTCGCAGCAAACCGGTCGGTTCGCCGACCACCGTGGCTCGAGTGATGTCGGCCCAGTACCCCTCCGCGTGAGCGCCCAGCTCCAACAACACCGGGTCGCCCGCCCGCAACCTCCTTGAGGTGGGATGATTGGAAAGGGTATCGGCGATCCCGGTGCGCTCGGGACCCGAGGTAATCTGCGGCATCTCGCAAAAGACGTAGTCGATTCCCAGCGATGTCGCCTTCCTGAGCACAGCGCAGTGGACCTCGGTGGCCAGATCGATTTCCCGAATACCTGCCTGGGCCAACTGGTAGAAAGTTTGCGCTCCCGCTCGCACCACCTGGTGGGCCAGCTTGAGCTTGCCGACCTCCCGGGACGACTTGACCGACTTGAGCTGGTTGATCCGGTCCCCGGCGTCCTCGACCACCGGAAATATCGCAGGCAACTCGGCCCGGATGCGGTCATAGGTCAAGCACTCCGAGGGCATCTTGTTGGGACCGTAGTGGTGCACCTGAAGATGAGCCCCGACCTTCTCGATTCCCTGCCCCGACCTCTGGCTCCTGAGCCACTCGATGACAGCCTGGTCGGGGTCCACCTGGCAGCCCCGCTTGCACCAGTCGAAGCAGTCGATGCGGTCGGCCCAGCTCTCCTCGGCCACGAAAGCCTCCCGCCACCACGGCGTCAACAGGCTGACCCGGCCGTCCCGGTCCACCAGGACGGCGACGTGGGTGCTCGCCGGCAGCATGCCGGTGGCCATCAGGATGTCGTCCGGATAGAGCAGCAGCAGGGCGTCCAGCCCCCCGTCGGCCAGGGCCTGCCGAATCCGGTTCAGTCGTTCCTGGTCGGGAGAGGCCATAGGGTACAGTTCTTCCGGGTCTGGGT
>JAPPFQ010000426.1:4135-10821 GCA_028875135.1 Acidobacteriota bacterium | reverse complement strand
GAGCGGCACGCAACGGCAGTGCATGCGGGCGGGACGCCCGCGCTCCCGGGTGGGCACTCCTCCCAACGCTCTTGCTCCATGAAGGGACGTGCGCCGGTATCGTGGGCGCCGGTCAGAACCGTTCCAGGCTGAGGGGTTCCAGGGGAAGGGAGGTCGGTTCCCCGCAGACCAGCTCGGCCATCAGCTTGCCGCTGACGGGGCCGTGGGTATAGCCCAGCATGGCATGGCCGGTGGAGAGGTAGAGGTGAGGGTGGCGGGGAAGCCGGTCGATGATGGGCAGCCCGTCCGGGGTGCAGGGGCGCAAACCGCACCACCGTTCCACGTTTCCGGGGTTTTCGTCCCCCGAGAGCACCTCCAGGGCCCCCCGCCGGATGGCCTCGGTGCGGGTCGGGTTCAAGCTCAGATCGATCCCGGCAAACTCCATGGTTCCCGCAAACCGCAGGCGATTGCCGATGGGAGTCACCGCGACTTTTCTTTCCGCGTGGATGAGGGGAATCCTCGGGCTCAGCGCCGGCCGGTCCATGGTCAGGCTGTACCCCTTTCCGGCCTGAACCGGGACCCTGACTCCCAGTTCCCGGGCCAGCAGGGGTGTCCAGGACCCCGTGGCCAGGACGATTTCGGGGGCGCGGAACTCTCCGCGCTCCGTTCGGACTCCGGCAGGCCGTCCTCCCTCCAGCAACCAGCCCGTCACCTCGGTACCCGTCCTGACGGCCACCCCATGCCTGCCGAGAGTTCCTCCCAGGCCGGTGACAAACCGATGGGAGTCGCCGTGGGCGTCCTCGGCGGAATAGAGAGCGCCCACCACCCTGCGGTTGAGCGCGGGCTCCAGTTCCCGGGCCTGGTCCCCTGACAGGATCTGGAGATCCAGGCCGTGCCTGGCCATGATCCCGGCCTCCTCCCTGCCCTCCTCCATTCCGGCCGCCGTGGTGTAGACGCTCATCATCCCCCGCTGCTCGAAGTCGAAACTGAGACCTTCCGAGCCGGCCAGTTCCCGGAACAGGCGCAGACTGGCGCGACCCAGATCCCGCAGCACGGGAATGGCTCGTTCCATGGGCCGGTGGCGGCAGGAGGCGGCGAACCGCAGCAGCCAGGATAGGAGTTGCCAGTCCAACCGGGGGCGGATCAACAGGGGGCTGTCTTCCTTGAGCATCCACTTCAGGGACTTGCCGATGACACCCGGCGCCGGCACCGGCATGGCGTGGCTGGGCACGATCATGCAGGCATTGCCGTAAGAGCAGCCGGAACAGATCTCCCCCTTCTCGATCAAGGTGACCCGGCAACCCTTCCGGGCCAGGTAGTAGGCCGTGCAGACCCCCACCGCCCCGCCACCAATCACCAGGACATCCGATTCTTCCGCCATTGCCTCGATCTGACTGTGGTCCTGTACTGTAGCCGCAATAATGTGAATGAATTGTGAAAGGAGTACTGCTCAGGGACGAGGCCCCGACCGGCCGCTCCGGGCGGAGCGGCCACCCACCGGCGCCAACCGGGAGGGCGAGGCAGGAACCCCAAATCAGATGTGGGCTACACCGCAGCGCGGCTGATGGTCCGGGTTTCGGACATTCGGGTGACCAGCTCGACTCGCCGGATCCTCAGGGGCTTGTCCGAACCGGGCCCCCGGTAGTTCAGCCGGATGGACACCGGGTTGCGGCCGGTCTTGAGGGCCGCCATGGGGACCGGAAACTTCAGGGCCTTGAAGTGCATGTCGAAGGGTTTGTCGGAGGGAAATCCGATCATGCCGTTGCCGGGCAGGGGGGCGATCCGGTATCCCACCTCCTGCCAACTGGCGGCCACGTCCACTCCCGCGGGCTCCAGCACGGTGCCGCCCACCGAAACCGTCAGGCGGTCGCCCGGCTTGGAGTAGTCCAGCGCCAGCCAGAGTTCGGCCGTGCGGGGCTTGCTGGTCTTGAAGTCGTCGGCCACCGGCATGTCGAGCGACTTGGCGCCGTCAGCCACGTTCAGGTTGAAGGGGACCGGAGCGCCCTTGGAAACGGTGTTGTAGCGCACGTAGTCGGCGCCCGGGGCCCGGGGGCTGGCCTCGAACCGCTGAACGGCCGTGTAGTGCTTGTCCTTCTTCCTCATGCGCTTGGGATCGGCGATCTCGTTCAGCAGGTGCTTCCGCCAATTCCCGTACATGAACCAGTTGAAGGTGTAGAGGCCGTCGGCGCCGTCCCGCCACAGGTTGGCGGCGCTTCCTCGAATGACCTCGTCCGGGCTGACCCGGTAGCTGTTCCCGTAGCTGTAGAGGCTGGGATAGATGGGGAGTTGGCGGGCCTTCATCAGGCCTCGAAACTCATCCATGGTCGGCAGCTCGGTCAGTCCCTGACCCAGGATCAGCATGTCCGCCAGGTCCTCTTCGATCCACTTCTCGATTTCGAAACCTCCCAGTGCGCACCACTCCAGCTTCTCCGGAATGCGGATGGCAATCTCGATGGGCCGGCCCCGGCGCTTGGCCTTCTCGTTGAGGCTCTTGCGGATGGCGCGCATGAACTCGGTCAGGAACTTCCCGTTTTCTCGCTCGGTGCCCCGCTGGAAGTAGAGCGTGTGCCGCAACCAATCCAGCTCGATGCCGTCGAAATCCCAGCGGTCGAAAAACTCCTCGGCCACCTTGAGCTTCAGGGCCCGGACCCTGGGATGGGCGAAGTTCAGCGCCGTCCACCAGTCGAGATCGTCCACCAGCCAGTCGGGATTGATCCGCTTGAAGGTGGGCAGCTCCGGGTTGGGCAGGGCGCCTCTGGCGTGCTGGCCGTCGTGGATGTCGTTCATCCTGAGGGAGACAAAGGCATCCAGGCCGCGCTTGCGGCACTCCTCCAGGATCACCTTGGGCGGATTGTGGCCGGCGTCGGCCAGGCTCTTGGGGTTGAGGTACTGGTCCTTGGGGTCGACCTCGATCCCGCCGTGCCAAGTCTTGCTCTCCGGGAACTTGAACCGGTCGGCCTCGCCCGGCCACTCCAGCACGTTGCTCTGGTATTCGGCCACGTTGCCGCTGCCGAAGCTGAACATGAGGGTGTCCACGCCCGTGTTCTCTATGGGTGAGAAGACCAGGGAGGTAAACTGCTCCCGCGTGAGGGGACCATAGGAATGGGGCAAGGCGGTTCGTCCCCAGCAGTGAATCATGGACCCGTCCCAATTGAACAGAAGCCGCCGTTTCTTGCCGCCTGCTCCAGCCCGCTTGGGCCTTGGACCGGCATGCAGCATCTGGGCCAACCCACCGGCTCCCACAATCATGAAGCTTCGTCTGGTGATCGATCGCATCCTGGTTCCCCCCGGCGATTTTGCTTTTTGCTGAATTGATCCCTGAAATGATAGCAAGTCGCCGCCGGAAAAGATAGGTCCCGGGGAAGGTTTCCTCGGCGTCAGCCCGGCAGCGCCCAAAAGAAGCGATCCGTTTCAGATCGACCCGCGACGGCCTCTGCGAAACAGGGAAAGAACCAGGTCGAATGCGTACCAGGTGGCCAGAAAAGCCAGGCACTCGAGGCTGAAACTTCCGAACTTGTAGAAGATCTCGGCCACGATCAGGGCGCCGGCGGCAGCGGGAAGCTGCTCCAGTGCGATTCGGGAAAGAGGGAGGGAGTGTAACAGGGTATACATGGCGGATCCGGTTCCTCGTCGGCCCTGGGTCCCGCGGTGGCTACCCACGGATCGGGACCTTCCGGCGACTATTTCCAGTACCCGGGGGGAAGCGCCATGGCAGTTGCCTTTGCGGCACGGCGCCCCCGGCGTTCGAGACAGCCTATCATAACCATTGGCCGGAAATGTGAATCAGCTCCCGGCGTGTTGTTCCAGTTGGGCCAGCAGGCTGGCGGCCCTGGCGCGTTTTGCCGGGTCGGTGTCCCGGGCGACGATGCGTTGCAGGACCGAGCGGGCCCGGGGATCCCCGGCGGCGCCCAACTCCAGGCCCAGCCGGTCCCGCGTCTCGAAATAGCTGGGATCGAAGGGTTGAATCTTGAGTGGAAATTTCCGCCAATAGTATTTCAACGGGCTGTCAGCGGGCCAATCGGCATAGACCTGCTCCCAGTTGCGAACTTCCTTGCCGTGGGGTTCCAGGCTTCCGGGAGCGATGGGTTGGTCGACTCTCTGGAAGCGGGCGTCCATGGAGAGGCGCAGCCGGTTGCTTCGGTTGGCGACCCCCTTGTGAACCATGTGGCTGTGAAAGAAGAGCACGTCGCCCTGCTCCACCGGGTTGTGGACCCACTCCCCCGGCAGCTTGTCCGTCACCTCCATGCCACCGGCCCCCAGCGCCGGGCGGAATTCGTAGACTCCGCCCCGATGGGAACCGCTGGAGAGCTGCAAGCCCCCCATCTCCCCGGCCAGGTCGCTCACCGGGAACCAGGCCGTGTAGGTCTCCGCGGTCCCCTGGATGGGGACCCAGTCCTGGTGCGGCGGGGTGGTGTACTCCACCTTTTGGGGAAAGATGGTCCGTCCGATCAATCGCGGATGGGGCAGGACCTGTCCTCCCACCAGTCGCTCCAACACCGCCAGCAGGTCGGGGTGGTGCTGGATGGACTGGAACTGCATGATCGACAGGACCCGGGTCATGACTTCCATGTAGGGCCGTTCGGGCTCCACGCAGAAGGCCTCCAGGTTGGCGATGCCTTCCTCTCCGGTCCCCTCTTTCACCCAACCGACGTTCTCCAGCACCTCGAGCCATTTCAGGCGCAGTTCCTCCACCAGTCCGCGCGGCAACAGCCCCCGGACGTACAGGTAGCCATCCCGGTCCATGCGCCGTCTCAGTTCGGATGCATCGCCAACAATGCCGGTGGAATCCAAAAATGGCTTCACGAGAGCCTCCCTTGATCAGGTTAGTCGGGACCCGCTTGCGGTTGGGTCCCTGGTGTCAGTTGCAGCACGCCCATCGAGGTCCCGGCAAAGAGCCGGACCGGAGCCGAACCGGCCAGGACCAGGGTGTGGAGCCGGCCTGCGGGGAAGCCGGCCGCTCCCGCACCTTGCCGGCCCGATTCCAGCAGCTCCCAGTTGGCGCCGCCGTCCAGACTCCTGAAGAGACCGCGGCGCAGGGCCGCGTAGAGAACGGAGGGCTTGGAGGAATCGACAAGCAGGGCCCGCACCACCGGAAATGCCGGCAATCCCCGGTTGGCGGGCGACCAGGTCGCCCCTTGGTCGCTGCTCATGAACACTCCATCCCCGTAGGTGCCGGCGTACAGGATGCGGGAAGGGGGCGGACCCACCGCCAGAGCATCGATGATGAGGCCGGGCAACCCCCGGGCATCGCCTTTCCAGGTCTCTCCGCCGTCGACCGACTTGAACACTCCCGAGCCGTCGGTGGCCGCGTAGAGGGCGCCGGACCCAACCGGGTCCATGGCCAGAGCGCGTACCTTCTTTTCCTTGAGTCCGCGGTTGACCGACGTCCAGGAAGAGGCGGCATCCTCGGTCTTGAAAACGCCCTCCCCGTCGACGGCGGCATAGAGCACCGAAGGCCCGGCGGGATCGGCCAGCACCGACCGGACCAGGCTCAGCGGCGGCAACCCCCGGTTGGCCGCGGTCCAACTGGCTCCCCCGTCGGTGCTCTTGAAGACCCCGCCGCCAAAGGTGCCGGCGTAGAGGTTACCGGGGTCGGAGGGATGGATCAGGAGGGTCTCCACCCGGGGCTCGGTGAGACCCTGGTTGCGGGGTTCCCATTTGAGGCCACCGTCGGAACTCTTGAAAATGCCGGAGCCCAGGGTGCCCGCGTAAGCCAGGTCGGGTTTGGCGGGATCGAACGCCAGGGCCTGCACCAGGACATCGGTCAACCCTTGATTCGAGTCCTCCCAGGCGGCGCCTCCGTCGGTGCTCAGGAAAACACCCCCGCCGGCCGTGCCCGCCAGCAGGATGGAGCCGTCATCGGCAAGGGCGGCCAGGGCCGTAACCGGAAACAGTTCGGGCAGTCCCCCGTGGTTCGCCTTCCACTTCTCTCCCCCGTCAGCCGTCTTCAGCAATCCCTCGTTGAGGGTGCCGGCAAATGCGGCAGACGGACTCGATCCGATCAGGGCCAGGTCGAGGACAACAGCGCCTTTCCTGACCGGCTTCCAGGTTTCCCCGCCATCCGGACTCCGGTAGACCATGCCGCCCAGGTTGTCGTCGGTGCTGACATAAAGGATCGCCGGATCGTCACGATCCACCGCCGCCGCCGTAATCCAGCGATCGTTCAAGCCACTGCTCTTCCAGGTCTTTCCTCCGTCCAGGCTCTTGAAGAGTCCCCTGCGGTGGGTGCCGGCGTAAAGCGTCCGGGGCGCTTGCGGATCCATGGCCAGGACTTCCACCTGACTTCCGGCCAGGCCCCGGTTGACGGCCTTCCAGGTTCTCCCGCCGTTGCTGGTCTTGAACACGCCCCCGCCGAAAGTGCCGGCGTAGGCGATGGAGGCCTTGCGGGGATGGACCAGCAGCGCCTTGACCGACTGCCCGGGCAACCCGTGAAATCGGGCGGTCCAGGAGGCCCCCCGGTCGGAACTCCTGTACACCGCTCCGGACGAGGTTCCGACGTAGAGAACTCGAGGATCCGAAGGAGCGACGACCAGAGCCTCGACGGGACTCCCGGACAGCCCCCTGGAGCCTGGCTTCCAGCTCCGGCCCCCGTCGCTGCTGGTGAACAGGCTTCCACGAGCGGTCCCCAGGTAGAGCCGCCTGGAATCTTCCGGATCGACAGCCAGACAGGAGACGTTCGCCCCAAAGGGACCCCGAGGCCCCGAAGG
>JAPPFQ010000426.1:0-4035 GCA_028875135.1 Acidobacteriota bacterium | reverse complement strand
TCATCATTCATCATTCATCATTCCGTGATCGACAGCCAGACAGGAGACGTTCGCCCCAAAGGGACCCCGAGGCCCCGAAGGCCCGGTCGCCGCCTCAGAGGCAAACGAACCGACGGCCATACCGGTCACGAGTGCAACAACGCTGAAACAAGAGAACCTAAAACGATTCATCATTCATCATTCATCATTCCCTGAGCGCATTGTACAACATCCCCAAGGTTCGCTTGGGAGGGGTTTGGGTCTCCCTGGAGATACTCTCCTCGAAGACCCGAGAATATTGCCAAATCCTTTACAAGTTCTCAGCGGAAGTGGTAAATTTGCCCAAATCATCGGCAATTGATCTCCAGGCCATGCCCGGAGAACCACTCACCCTGGCTGCATGGCAGCTCAGGGAACGGGGGCGACGGACAATGCTCACCATCCAAGGACAACAGCAGCGGCTTTGCGACGGGATCCACCGGCGCAACTTCATCAAGATCGGGGCCCTGGGCATGGGAGGACTCTCCATGCCGCAACTGTTGCGGGCCGAGCGCCAGGCCGGCGTGGGCAAATCCGGCAAGGCCATCATCATGATCTATCTCCCGGGAGGGCCGCCGCACCAGGACATGTACGAGCTCAAAATGGACGCGCCCTCGGAGATTCGCGGGGAGTTCAAGCCCATCCCCACCAACGTTTCCGGCATTCAGATCTGCGAGCATCTCCCCCGCCTGGCCAAGATGACCGACAAGCTGGTGCTCCTGCGAACCATCGTCGGGGCCAAGAACCGCCACTCCTCCCATCAGTGCATGACCGGACGCCTGAAGGACGACCCGCCCCCCGGCGGGTGGCCCGAGATCGGTTCGGTCATCTCCAAGCTGGAGGGGTCCACCCATCCGGCCGTGCCTCCCTACGTGAACCTCACCCCCAAGATGAGGCACAAGCCCTACAATTTCGGACACCCCAGCTTCCTGGGCGTGGCGCACACCCCATTCCGCCCCGAGGGCGACACCCTCAGCGACATGACCCTTCAAGGCATCAGCCTGGAACGGCTGTCAGACCGCCGGGCGCTGCTGCGAAGCTTCGACCGCTTCCGGCGGGATGCCGACCGGAGCGGTGGGATGGAAGGCCTGGATGCCTTCAACCGGCAGGCCTTCGACGTCCTGACCTCCAGCCGGCTCCTGGAAGCCCTGGACCTGGAGAAGGAAGATCCGCGCATCCGCGAACGCTACGGAGAGGGAACCCCGCAGCATCAGGGGGACGCCGCCCCACGGCTGATGGGGCAGTTCCTGCTGGCGCGCAGGCTGGTTGAGGCCGGGGTGCGCTGCGTCACCGTCAGCTTCAGCTTCTGGGATTGGCACGGCGGCAATTTCAAGCGGGGACGGGACAACCTGCCGCCCTTCGACCAGGGGGTCAGCGCCCTGGTGGAGGACCTGCATCAACGCGGGTTGGACAAGGATGTCACGGTGATTGCCTGGGGCGAGTTCGGCCGCACTCCCAAGATCAACAAGGATGCGGGGCGGGACCACTGGCCGCGGGTATCCTGCGCGCTGATGGCCGGCGGGGGCATGCGCACCGGACAGGCGATCGGGACTACCAACCGGCTGGGAGAAGAACCCAAGGAGCGCCCGATTCACTTCCAGGAAGTCTTCGCCACCCTCTACCACAACCTGGGCATCGACGCCGCCACCACCCGGGTCACCGATCTGAACGACCGGCCGCACTTCCTGGTCGACGGCTACCGCCCCTTGCCGGAAGTCATCTGACCTCGGTCCGGCAGTCGACTGCCGGCATCCGTCTACCTTCCGTACAACTTGTCAATCTCGGCCTTCAGTTGGTCCGCTCCTGCCTGAATGGCCTCGTCGGGGTGCGCCTCCAAGCTGGCGAGCGCCATGTTGAGCGTCTTGTCGGCCTGGTGCAGGAAGATGGAGTAGTTCTTGACCTCGCTCAACCCCTCCCGGCCGAACAGCTTCTGGTTGTCCAGGATACATTGAGCCACCGTCAGTAGCACCCCGCTCGGAACCAGGTCCACCGCTCCCTGCTCAAGGGTCGTCCGGGCCTGGGCCAGGTCCTCCCCCGACCCCACAAACCGGGCCAGCGTGCGGGCGACTCCCTTGGGAAGTTCGACCACCTCGACCTCCTCTTGCTGCTCCGAATCGAGCAAATTGCCGCTCCTCACCTCCTCCAACTGGTCGGGCCCCTGCTCGGAATCGTTCACCGGCCAGGAGGACTCCAGGGCATAGGTGGATTCCGCTGAATGCCTCTTGAGAAAGCGGTCGCAGGCCTGGTACAGGACCAGCGCCACGCTCTTTCGCTTGCGGTGATAGTTGAAGGCCGTGGAGCGCAGGGTGCCGTACTGCTCCGGATCCGCTTCCATGCCGGCCAGGTAGGCATCCGCAATGCTGCGGTACCCGTCGCTTTGACCCACCAGCAGGACAAGACTCAGAAGCCGGGCCTTGGCGGCCTGTTCACTCTTGGGAAACTTCGTCTGCAGGGTGCTCGAGGAATTGAGCGCCTTTTCCAGACGCCCGTCCGCCACGGCCTTATGCACCTCGGAAAAAAGATATTCCGGGGTGTTGGTGTCGACCTGAGGCTCCTGGCTGCAGCCGGCGGCCGCCAGACAGACGATTGCGATCAGACTGGCACTGAAGCACGGGTGGAAAGACGTAGGAACTCTCATTGGTCAACTCCTTCCATAGCGGCTGGGGATGAGCCTCTGCCGGTTCCATGAGGCGTATTGGGTGAAACCGACGGGGCTGCAGGCTGTATGGGCTGTCCCGGCATGCGAACCCTTGACGACACCGCGGGGAAACCATAGTGCTGGCAAAATACTGAAAACAAGCTGCTTCCCTCCATGGCCAGCGACCCGCCGAGAACATGCGGGGCAAGTCCGAGAGCCGGCAACCGCCCCGCCCCGGAGCGGCATGAGGTAAAGCCTGAACAGATGTTGAAACGATATCAACGGATTCTGACGGATTCCGGTTTCCGCGTCAACCCTTGACGGGGCATTTGTCGACGGGGCGCTTGCCTGTTTCAAAGCATGCCCCAAAGGAAAAACCGGGCAGGAACAGAACCCGGCCAGCCCGCGAGGGCTCAGGGTCTACCTCTCGCCGTTCTTCAGGATGGCTTCCAAGGTTTCGATGTGGCGCTTGAAGGCGGCGCGGCCCGACTCCGTCAGGGATGCGGTGGTGCGCGGCTTGCGCCCGAAAAACTCCTTGCGTAAGGCCACGTAGCCCGCTTCCTCCAGCCAGCGCAGGTGAGCGCCCAGGTTTCCCTGGGTCAGCTGCAACAGGTCCTTGAGCTCGGGGAAGGTAGCTTCCTCGACCGTGATCAGAACGGAGATGATCCCCAGTCGCGCCCGAGAGAGGAAGGCGGCGTCGAATTCAGGTGTCATTGCGCTTGGGCTCCCCTGCCATCATCTTTCGCACGCGGTGCTCGGAGATCACGCCGGGAACAATCATCCCCAAGCCCATGCAGGGACCGAGAATGAGGCCGCTGAGTTCCGGGCGGAACATGGCGCCGATGCAACCGGCGAAGATGACCGCCGCGCTGACCAGGAACTCTCGCGAGTAGACCACGCCCACGCCGAAAGCGATGTGAGCGTAGGCGAAGCCCCAGATGAGAGGCACCAGCCCCACCGGGAGGATGCCCGTCAGCGGTCCCACGATATTCAGCAAGATCGCTGCGCCGCCGCAGGAAGACACAATGATCCCTATCTGGCGGGAAATGAACGTATTGGCCGCGGTCAGGCGCCGCCGGCTCATTCGCCACCCGAAGAGGCCACTCCCAATAGAGCCCACCGTCAATGCAACAACGAAGAGCGAAAACCTCCAATCCGGCAGCCGGTTCAATTGCATGAGATTGTGGGTCGGGTACCACAGCAGCACGATAGTCCCCCACAAGACGAAGTGCCAGGCATGGGGGTCGACGCGCCGGCGCGTGCGTTCCAGAATTTCCCGGATATAGCGCAAGTCGTTGCTTGCGATTTCGGTGTTCATGGCTGCTCCCTCCTTGTCCCTGCTATAGACAGCTTTTTTATAATGACACATGCATATAGTA
>JAPPFQ010000202.1:6402-10840 GCA_028875135.1 Acidobacteriota bacterium | reverse complement strand
CTCGTCTCCAGCATCATGCGCTGCTGCGGGTCCAGCAGTTCCGCCTCAACCGGAGAAATCCGGAAGAAAGCGTCGTCGAACAGGTCAATGTCGTCAACGAAGGCGCCGTAACGACAACCATCGCTTCGAACTCCATCGTCGGGGAAGAGCTGCCCCCAGCGCCCTGTTCCGGAGCCCGGGTCGCCTTCGCTGACGGAGTTCCGCCCGGCTTCGAGCAGACGCCAGAAGGCAGAGATGTCCGGTGCGCCAGGGAACCGGCAGGCCATACCCACGATGGCTATCGGCTGTCCGGACCGGACCGGCGCCGCCGTCCGCTCCCGATTCTCAGTCGCGTTCGAGGATTGATTGCTCGCCATCGTGAACTCCTCCAGCCCAAGTCGTGGGCCGTCTACTCCCATGCGGTAGCCGAACCGCATTATATATTGTGAAGGCCGGTAATTCTACCCCCAATCGACCGGAGATGGCAGGAGTCGATTTTGCTACTCCACCTCTCGATACAGCGGCACCGACCCCGAGGCCGCCCGCTGGAGCTGCAACCGGATGCGTGCCGCGTAGTCGTCCAGCACCGCCCGGGTCAGATAGCGGGCGCCTGCGCCGACGATCAAAGTCACCAGGGCCACCGCCACCGCCGAACGGAACAGCAGATACTGGATGCCGACCGCAATCCCGGCGGCCATGAAGAAAACCAGCATCACGCCCAAGCCCACCGCGCCGTGGGTCGGCGCCGCTTGTGTGCCGAACGGTACACCATCGATGAATCGGAGACTCACAGCCAGGTAGAGAGAAGTTACCGCCGTACTGAAGGTAACAAACAGGAGGGCGTCCGGCACTGGCCAGAACCAGGCCAGTACCGGCAGCGAAAGGAGGTTGGGGACGCCCGCCAACAGTAGCCAGAGCGCTGCATGGATTCCCGCCGCAAAGGGGCGGAAGGAAGAATCGGGGGCGATGAAAAACCTGGCGATGGCCTTGAAGTCGTTGCCATAGGCCAGAAACTGGCAGATCAGGAAAATCAACAGTCCAAGCACATGGGGCAGAAGGTGCATGAAGGTAAATCCCGGTCCGAAGGGAGAGGCCAACCCGGCCCTGGCCAACGTGAAAACAACCAAAAGGATTGGCAGAGGAATGAGTGGGGTTGCATTTTTCAGGAACTGCCAGTCCCGGAACACCAGGCACCGCAGATACTCGAAACCCGCGCGGCCCGCCTGACCGCAGGCAACCCGGGCAACCCAGGGCCCCACTCCCGAACCCGTGGACTTGAACCTTCGCACCCTGCTGCCGGAATGCATCAAGCCGGAGACGCGGATCAGGTGGTCGACCGAAAGAGCCCTCAAGCCCTGGATGACACCGACCAACACGAGGGCACCACCCGCCACCCCCAACAGCACCGGGAATCCGTCCGGCAATGCGCCTGCTGCATCCAGCCATCGCCGGTATAGCTCGACCGATCCCGCCCAGTCCTCGAGGTCCCTCCGCAACTGGCTCAGAACCTGGAATCCGAACACGAAGAACATGGGGACTACCTGCGCCAGGCCGGCAGCCGCCTTGAGGCGCCGCACCGGGACAAAGCGAATCAGCCAGCCGAACAGGCTGCAGCAAAGCAGTGCAAACACCACCCCCGCGCCCAGAGCAATCAGAAGGTGCGCCAGGGGATAGACCAGCCAACCAATCCCGTCTCCGTGAGGAAGAAAAAGACCGACCAGCGCCGGAACGCCGTTGACTCCCGCCACCACGAAGACCACCACCTTGACCAGGTGGGTCAGCTTGGCAGCCGACCAGGTGGCTCCATTCACCGGCTGATGGGCCAGAATCAGTCCCTCGACGGGGTTGACCAGGTTTTCGGCCGCCTCGGGGTTCTGGAGTTTGCTTTTGTTGAAAACTGTGAAGCCTATAAATATCATGTGGTACCATAGGGGGGCGGTACCCGTGAAGGCCATGAACAGGCTGATGAGACTGGCCAGAAAGAACCAGAGGATCACCAGGAATCGCAGCGAGTAGTCCTGGTTGCCCATCCGGGCCACTTCGCCCCGGCTGCCCAGCGCCTGGAACAGGTCGACCAGCAGCCAGTATCGGCGGGGCTCGATGCCACAGCTTTCCAGCAGCCGGGTAAAGGCCCGGCCGCGAAGGCAGCGCCTTGCGATCGCACCAAGGACCCTCATGACCGGAGACCCTCAATGATTTCCGAGACGCCGCTCGCGGTTCCCTCGGCCTGGGTCAGTTGCCGGAAGACGTCCTCCAGGCTGCCCCTCTCGGTGGAGGCTTTCAGCGATTCCAGCGACCCGTCCGCGATGAGCCGTCCTTCATGGATGATCAGGGCGCGGTCGCAGACGCGCTCCACCACGTCCAGGACGTGGGAGCTGTAGAGTACGGTCTTCCCCTCCGCGGCCAGGGCGGCCACCAGGTCCCGAACCATCAGTCCGGTGTTGACGTCCAGCCCCGAAAGCGGCTCGTCCAGCATCACCACCTGGGGATTGTGCAGCAGGGCCGCGCTCAGCAGCACCTTCTGCCGCATGCCCTTCGAGTAGCCGTCCAGACGGCGCCTGCGCTCCTCGGCCAGGTCGAAGTGCTTGAGGAACAGGTCGATTCGGGCCTGAAGCGTCGCCTCGGGGACTTCCTGAAGCCGGCCCATCAGCTCCAGGAACTCCTGTCCCGTCAGGCTTTCGAAGAGCGCTGCCGACTCGGGCACATATCCGATGCGCTTCTTGGCCTCCACCGCCTCGCCCGGCATGGAAAAACCGGCGACTCGGACTGATCCTCCACCGGGAGGCAGGATGCCCGTCAGGACCTTGATGGTGGTGCTCTTGCCGGCGCCGTTGGGACCCAGCAGTCCCACCACCTCTCCCCTCCCCAGGGAGAAGGAAATCCCGTGCAGAACCTGCCGGCTCGCATAGCTGAACGTCAGCCCCTCCACGGTCACCACGGGTTCAGGATGATGGGCTTCGCTCAAGTCGGGCCTGCACTCTATTTCAATTCGGAACGGACGAACTCGCGAGGTTGTGCCTTAAACCGACCGGCAGGGAAAAAGACATCCATGAAGGGGCACGAAGGAACTGATTAAGGAATGGTTGACTGCTGATCAGGCGGCCTGTCGCGGTGTGATGCTCTTCGCAATCCGTTTCCCGGTCCTAATTTCAGCCGTCCGCAGCTCGAACGTCTTTTGCAGGTTCAACCAGAACTCCGCCGTCGTGCCGAGATAGCGGGACAAGCGCAATGCAGTGTCCGCGGTAACGCCGCGTCTCCCATTCAGTATGCCCGTAATTCGGTTGCCCGGAACATGCAGCGCGGCAGCGAAGGCTTTTGCAGACATTTGCAGTGCATCAAGCTCGTCCCGCAGAATTTCACCGGGATGCACAGGTCTCATGCCGCTTCTGCTCATGTCACCTCCTCCTTCTATCGATGATAGTCCACAATCTCCACATCATAAGGTCCATCGTCCTGCCACCTGAAACAGACCCTCCACTGGCGATTGATTCGGATGCTGTATTGCCCCGAGCGCTCACCGGACAAGGATTCCAAACGATTACTGCGCAAGCCGGATAAATCGCGCAGTGTCTTTGCGCTGTCCAGAATGGTGAGTCTGCGTGTGGCTTGGTCGGAAAACTCCTGGAAGCCCGGAACCCGTTGGCCTTCATAAAACCGTTGAGTCTTCCGGTCCCTGAAACTCTGGATCATAGTTTACAGAATTCGCGGCCAATATGCGATACGTACTCCATATTAGCCATAGCTTTCCCGACCACTACCGGTGGTGTCGGCCGGGAGCTCACCGATCCAGTCCCGCTAGGCGGCAGGTCCCCGTAAACCGGACTCACGGCAAGCGAGGCGGTTTCGGAAAAAGCCTCAACTTCCATCTCGCTTCGAGATGATCGTCAGTTTTCCCATTCGGCGATTTCGGGTGTTCGCTCCTGCAATTCCGAAGTGTCTGTCTCGCCTCGGTCGCACGGCCTGTTGAAGCTGATAGCGAGCTTCAATACCCAGCCAAATGCTGGCATCAAGGCCAAGCACTCTCTCAAATTTCAGCGCGGTCTCGGGTTCAACCGGAGCCTCGCCGGCAATAATTTCGCTGATCAGTTTTGCGGGACGGCCACAGCGGCGGGCAAGCTCGGCAGGAGAGAGGCCGTGGCTCTCCAAGTGCTCCTCCAGGACCCAGCCGGGTGGGACTGCATAGTCGGGCTGGTAGGAATATGTCGTTGCGACCATAACGTTTACCTCCTTCAATGAAGGACGGACTGGACCAGACGCTGCGGTTCAGGAAGTGGAGCGCACCCGGTCAGGTTCTTGGGAGACCAACCGGACGGAAGGAGATCTGAGGCACCGTTTCTGCTTGATCCGGCGGCGCCAGGACTCTGCTTCGGCCGGACCCATGGCGTTCCCGCCGTGAGGGTGGCCGGGTGCTAAATCGCAGGGAAACTGAGCGGGACGCAACGGGAGTGCATGCGGGCGG
>JAPPFQ010000202.1:0-6392 GCA_028875135.1 Acidobacteriota bacterium | reverse complement strand
CCTTCCGCCCCGCGCGCCCCGCCCCGGGCGGGCCGGGGGGGGGGGGGGTTTTTTTATAAACCCCCCCCCCCGCGGGGGGGGGCGGGGGGGTCCGCGCGGGCCCCCCCCCCCCCCCGCTCCCGGGGGGGGCCAACTCTGATCACTCTTGCTATTTAAGGGAGCGCGCGTCCAGTTTCAAGGCCGCAACTCGTGCCGCTGCGGCATAGCCGTCCCGCTTGGTGGCCCTTCGTCGCCCTTCGTGGCCGTTCGTGCATTTCTCTTTTGTTTTGTTTCCGGCAGGCGGCCGCGATTCAGAAATACAGGAGCAGGCCCACCCGGGCGCTGACGCCGCTGGTTTCCAGTGACAAGGGGACCGTCACCCCTACGTCGGTGAACGGGATGGTCCTCGAGGCGCTTCCGTAGTCGGTATAGCGAACTTCGCCCCTGATGGCGATGGCTCCCACCTTTTTTTCGATCCCGCCGCCGGTGGTCCAGCCGGTAAAGTTCTCGTCGAATCGGTCGGTTCCCGAGGTAAGCTGGCTGTCCTCGGTGCAGGGCGTCGGATTCAGGCATCCGGTATAGTCCGCCCTGAACTTGGCCCCGAGGCGCCGCACCCCGACCAGCCCGTAGACACTGGGGCCGAGCCCCGGTCCCACCACCGGGATTCCGGCCCCCAGGCGCAGGGTGAAGCCGAAGCTTCTGTCCTTGTCGAAGGACCAGTCCTCGGGCCAGACCTCTCCCAGTTGGTTGCGGCCTTCGGAAGTCCCCAGTCCCGGCAAGCGCCCTAACACCACACCACGGTGATAGCCCAAGTCACCCTCGCCGGCCACGAAGAGGCCGGTAAGACCCAGAGGCACGCGGTAGCCGGCCAGGAAACCGTAGCCGTAACCCACCTTGTTGGCGGAATCATCGACTTGAAAAACCTGGCCCTGGTTGAGTGAAACGTTGCTCGGACTGGTGTTGTCCACCGTCTTGTCGTACAGGACACCCAGACGTTCGCCCGACCCCGTGACGCCGATGTAGAAATCTCCCCCTTCAGCCGGCGCCGCGCCCGCGACGATCCAGAGCAGTCCGGCTGCAAGGCAGCCCCGCCAATTGACTCTTCCAAGGGGCATCATCCGCATAAAGACCTCCATCATGCCCGCTCAGTCGCGGGCGATTGAAATTTCCGAAAGGGTTATGGAAGGGGGTACAAGAAGACAAGTAACCAGGCTTGCCTTAGCGTTTTGAGAATCGAGGACGGGCAGCCCGCGGTCGAGCGGCTACACCTCCAGCAGCCGTTCCTGCGAGTCGCCGAACTCATTGAGGTGAATGCCGTACTTGTCCATCAAGGACAGGAACAGGCTGCACATCTTGCGGTTGGGCTTGTCGAGGTAGTTCAGGATCCGGCCGCCCTTCAACTGCCCCCCGGCGCCGCCCAGCAGGACCACCGGCAGTTGCTTGGCGTTGTGGCGGCCCGTAAGCATGCTGGAGCAGATCATCAGCATGGAGTTGTCCAGTGCGGTCCGCTCGCCTTCCTGGACGGCGTCCAGCTTGCGGGCGATATAGGCCAACTGCTCCACGAAGAACTGGTTCACGCGAAGCCAGGCTTCGTTGTCCTGGTGGGAGAGCTCGTGGTGGCCGACCGTGACTCCCAGGTGGCGGAACAGCAGGTAGCTGTGATCGTTGTTGAGCTTCAGCGTGCAGACCCGGGTGGTGTCGGTCTGGAAGCCCAGCACCAGGATGTCGCTCATGAGCCGCATGTGCTCGGGAATGTCCTGTGGCATGCCGTCAGGCGGGCGGGGAATGTCGGGCTTGTCCAGGGTGGGGCGCCAGCCCTGCACCTCGCCCCGATTGCCGGCCTGCTCGATGCGCCGCTCCACCTCCCGCACCGAGTTCAGATACTCGTCCAGCTTGTGCTGATCGTTGGAGCCTATGTCCCGGCGCAGGCGATGGGCTTCGTCCAGCACCGCATCCAGCACGCTCTGGTCTCCACGCTGGACGCTGTCCTTGAACAGCCGGTCGAAAGCCAGGGCGGGATAGACCTCCAGCGGGGTGGGAGCCGTGGGAGAGCTCCAGGAGATATGCGAGCTGTAGAGCATGGAGTAGTTCTTGTGAATCCCCGGGTTGGACCGTTCGCAACCGACCACCAGGCTGGGCACCTTGGTGGAGCGCCCGTAGTTCTGGGCCACCACCTGGTCGAAGCTGGTTCCGGAACGAATCTCGCCTCCGTTGGCCAGGGGCGCTCCGGAAAGCATGTTGCCGGTCTGGGAGCTGTGGATGTTGCCCTTGAGCGCCTCGGCGTTGTAGAGCCCGCGGATGAAGACCATGCGCTCGCGATAATCGGTCAGGGGCTCCAGCACCCGGCCGAGCTCCATCTGATTCCCCGCTCCCTTGGCCCACCACTCCTTGCTGTGAAACCCGTTGCCCGCAAACAGCACTCCCAGGCGGACCGGGGCCTCATTGGAGGCAGGCGCGCCCGGTGCAGCCACGGCATCCCAAACCGGCAGCGACTCCATCCAGGGCAGCGCCATGGTGACGCCCAGCCCCCGCAGGAATTTTCGTCGAGAAAATTGAGGGTTGATCATGATCGGCCTCACGGCAAAGGAGAGAGGGATTGCGCGGCTATTCTACCTCTAAATGGCTTCCGAACGCTCCATGAACCTGGATTCCCCTCCAAAATAGCGGATCGGGAACGGTTCCGCCGGAAGCTTTCCCGCAAGGATCAGGGGCCGGCGCCCCGGGCCACTTGCAGATCCGTGCCCCGGATCTCCCGGAACTGACGGCTTCGAACGATGGTATCCACGGCCACCGAGAAGCGGTAGTCGTTTTGGGCCAGGCGCTCCAGCATCTCGGTGACGAGCGGCTGGTCGGAGAGTTTCAGTTCCCGGCCGATGGCGTACCCCAGCAGCTTGCGGCAGAACTGGCGCAGCACTTCCTCTCGCCGGTGCTCCAACAGGTAGTCCCGCAAACCGGCCAGTCCCTCCACCTCGGTGCCGTCGGGAAGCGTGGTCCGCGTGTCCAGGGGACGGCCGGCCATGTCCCGGTCGCGGCGCCGTCCGATGGCGTCGAAGCCTTCCAGCGCGAAGCCGAAGGGGTCGATCCTGCGATGACAGGAGGCGCAACCGGGCTCGCTGGTATGCAGGGCCACCAGTTGGCGCAGAGTCAGCCCCTCGGTGGCGGTCTCATCCGGAGGAAGTTCGGGCACGTCCGGGGGCGGCCGGGGCAGCTTTTCTCCCAGGAGCACTTCGCTGATCCAGTTGCCGCGCAGGATGGGACTGGTCCGGGAGGCGCCCGACTGCTTGGTCAGGGTAGTGCCCAGCGCCAGAATGCCTCCGCGCCCCTGCTCCTTCACCTGGACGCGCTGCCAGTCCTCGCCCTGAACGCCCTCGATCCCGTAAAACTCGGCCAGCCTCCGGTTGACGAAGGTGTGATCGGCGTTGAACAGATTCAGCAGCGAGCCGTCCCGTTGAAACAGATCGGTAAAGAAGCGAATCGACTCCTCGTACAGGTCCCCGCGTATTTCGGCAAACTCGGGGAAGTACTTCTCGCTTTTTTCCTCGGTCTGGTCGAAGTCGTAGATGTGCAGCCACTGGCAGGCGAACTCGGTGGCCAGCCGCCGCACCCGGGCATCGGCCAGCATGCGCCGGGCCTGCCAGACCAGCACTTCGGGAGCACCCAGCCTGCCTTGAGTGGCCAGCGAGCGCAGCTCCCGGTCCGGTTGGGAAGACCAGAGGAAGTAGCTCAGACGGCTGGCCAGCTCCCAGTCGGAGACCTCGGCCGTGGCCTGGGGCGGCGCCTTCTCCAGCCGATAAAGGAAGGGGGAAGCCACAAAGACCCGGGCCAGCGTCAAGCGAAAGGCCTCGTCGTGGGAGAGATCCTGCTCCCGAAGCCGGCGGTACAGCCCGTGCAGCTCCTCTACCTCCTGCCCGGTCAGCGGGCGGCGGTAAGCCCGGCCGGCAAACTCGATCAGGGCCGCCAACTGTACGGGTTCGGCTTCGACCAAATCCCGGCGGAAGGCATCCGCCCCCCGCTCGATGGGTGGCTGCAGAGGCAGCAGGGCGAGGTACTGGGAACGGTCCCTTCGCCCGTTGCCCACCATGGCTTCCAGGAGCAGGTCCAGGGCCGTCACCCGATCGAAGGGACTCTGGCTGACGAATCGAAGTTCTTCCCAGAGCCGGTCGAGCCGGGCCCGCTGGCGGCTGTCCAGCATCAGCCGGGCCAGGTGGTCATCCTCGCGATAAAACAGTTGCAGGGTGAGGATCTCGTCGACCGGTACGATCTGGGTGAAGCAGAGCGCCGCCGGAAAGAGGCTGCGGTAGTCGTCCAGGGCCGCCTGCATTCGCTGACGGGCGCCGCCGCCTTCGGCCACCAGGAAAGGCCGGGAGAGGGAGAGGTCGCGGCGATCCGAAAATACCTGGCTCACGCTGGAATAGAGGACGCTGGTCCGGCTGACCAGCAGGCCGGATGTCTCTGCCGGCTCTCCCAGCACCAGCTCCACCTGCACGCTGCCCTGGCTGCCGGCTTCCGGGTCCACCACGGCCCTGGCAACCAGGTCGCGTCCGGACGCCAGGGAGGCGGGCAGGCGAATGGGAATCACCGCCGGCGCCCGCACGACCAGCGAGTCGGCATCGATGGCCTTGCCGTCGGGATGTCTGCCGAACAGGGCCGGGTCCAGGCCCCACTCGACTCTTTCCGGAGAGGGTTGGCCCGCTTCTGAACCGCTCATTCCCCGGCTGAGGCCACGCACCTCCCGCAGCAGCACGTCGGGTCGGCCGACACGCACCAGGCGCGGCCGCTCCAACACCACCAGGTCGTCCTCGCTCCCGTCCCCGGCATCGGTTACCACCAGCGACACCAGCACTTCCCCGTCTCGCCGGTCCGGGGGCCTGGGGGGGATGGAGGCGCACAGGTACTGCTGAAAGACCAGGGGATCGACCGGCTCCATCCACCGCTTGGGTCCTCCGGTCCTGCCGATCAAGCCGACCGGCCCAAAGGTCCAGAGTGCCCGCTGCCAGGCGGCCACCGCCGAGGTCAACGCCCCGGCGTCCGAGGGCCCGGCGCCGCGCCAGCGGGCCCGCAGGTCATCCATGAGGGGAGAGGGGGCGACTCCGTTGAGACTGTTCCACAGCCGGCCGAGGTACCTGGCATTCAGCCCGTATTGCCGGGCCACGGCCGGGATGGTCTTGCGGCCGGAGCGCAATGCCTGCCGCTCGGCCAGGGTGGCTGCAAAGTATTGCTGCAGCGGCAGCATTCCGGACAGCCCGATGCGGGAGTTGCCGTGGACGTTGACGTTTCCCACCTCCGAACCCACGCCCAGCTTCCGCACCTCCGTAAACCGGCCGTAGAACCGGCGGATCTCGGCCAGTATCTCGTCGGTCCAGTCGCGGCGGGTCTTCTCAAGGGAAAAACGAAACCCGTCGGGCAACAGCACGGCGTGTCGGGCAATGGCCTTGCCGGCGTCGAGATATTTCTGCAGCAGGCCGGGAGACATCACCAGGGCGTTGCCGGCATTGGTGAATCCTTCTCCGGCCGCGCTGTCGGTGGGAAACTCCCGGGTCGGATCCAGAGCGATTCCGGTCAGGTCCTGAACAGTGTAGGTGTATTCGGCGTTGTTGAGCCGTCTGAGGACCACCGGTCCCGGGTCCCCGGCATTGGCCAAAGACTCCGCCCGCAAATACCCCTTCACCCACTCCAGCAAAGCCTGCCTCTGGGCGGGCAACGGTTGGCCGGATCCCTCGGGAGGCATTTCCCCCCGCTCCAGCATGTCGACCACCTTGACCCAGGCCCCGGCATCCTGCCGCACCTCGGCCATGTCGGTGAACCGCTCCAGGTCCAGTTCTCCGGTCCGCAGGGCCGTGGAGTGGCAGTTTTGGCAGAACTGCCCGATCAGCGGCCGTACCTCTCGGTTGTAGCGGTGTTCGAGCGCCTCGAAGGACTCGGCCTGTTGGTCGGCGGCCAGGAGCGGAGCGATGGACACCGCTACGGCCAGACAAAGGAAGGCCCCCAGAAAGGCCGGCGCCATGACACCACCGGCACTCCCGCGGGTACGATAAACAGCACCCATATCAAACCTCCAAGTGTGAATCCCAATTTAGCGCAACCGGCCGACGGTGTCCACATTCTTGGGGGGTGGGGGGCGGTATTGGCGTGGGCTTGGAGAGGCCGTGTTCTCCCGAAGAATGTTACTGATTCGCCGCTTCGCGGCTGTCGCAACGCGGGGTTCAGATGGGAAGCGTCGGGTTAGAATTGCGACGCGAAGGCGGCGGGGGTGGGTGATTGTGGCGTGGGGCGGCGTTTCTTTGGGGAAGTGATGTGTTTCCGAACGGGTGCTTTCTATTCGCCGCATTCGCGTCTAGATTATATCTCTTGTAACAGGCTTATTATAAAAGACTTACTGTGTATCAGCCCGCTTCACTCCCCCCATTGTATCC
>JAPPFQ010000742.1:7601-10846 GCA_028875135.1 Acidobacteriota bacterium | reverse complement strand
CGGCGGTCAGTACAGCGTCTTCTACAACGCCGTGCCCTACGGGGCGGCCTTCGACCAAGCGGCCTGGATCGATGCCCTGCAGCAGAACGAGGAGAACCGGAGCAACCTGGCCCTGGTCAATACCGGGGAAGTGGATGACAGCCCCAGTGTCTTCCAACTCGACCTCTACGACGGGGCAACGGGCCTGTTGACCAACACCGTGACCGGCATCCGGCTTCCGGCTCGGGGGTGGCGTCAGATCAACGGCATCCTGGATAAATATGCTCCAGGCACCACTCAGGGCTACGTGCGGATCCAGAAGATCTCGGGCAACAATCCCTTCCTCGGCTATGGAGTGATCAACGACGGAGGGGCACCGGGACAGCGCAGCGGAGACGGCGCCTACCTGCCGGCGAGCGGAGCGAGCAAGAGGACCGACGATCCGGGGGGCGAACCTCCGGGGACCTCACCCGCGACGGACCGGGAGGCGCTGGAGGCGCTCTACGAAGCGACCGACGGGGCGAACTGGGTCAACAGCGACAACTGGCTGACGGACGCCCCGCTAGGGGAGTGGCACGGGGTTGAAATTGATAGCCAGGGCCGGGTGATCGGACTGCGGATGGCGGAGTGGGTCGACACTGAAGATGGGGGACAAAGAAAGGTTGGGAACGGATTGACCGGGTCGATCCCGCCGGAACTGGGTTCGCTCACCCATTTGAGGGTCCTGGATCTCAGTGAAAACCAATTGGAGGGTGAGATCCCGTCGGTAATGGGAAGTCTCTCCAGCTTGGAGTACCTGAACCTCGACGCCAACGCGTTGACCGGCGAGATCCCGCCCGAGTTGGCGCAACTCTCCAGATTGGAGCGCCTGCAACTCCAGGTTAACCAGTTGACGGGCGAGATCCCGCCGCAGCTCGGGGGACTCCCCCGTCTGGAGATCTTGCGACTCTCTGTAAACCGGCTAACGGGCCCGATCCCGGCGCAACTTGGAGGACTCGTCCGCCTGAAGAACCTGTCCTTCAATGATAACGAGCTAACGGGCCCGATCCCTGCGGACCTCGGGCGGCTCCTCCAACTGGAGGCCCTGAGCCTCAATGGCAACCAGTTGACAGGCCCGATCCCTGCGGAATTGGGACAGCTGTCCCAGTTGTGGTGGTTGTCCCTCAATGGAAACCAGCTGACGGGTCCGATCCCGTCAGACCTCTTGCGACTCGGCCAACTGGCCGTATTCTCTTATTTTGACAATTTGGGACTGTGCGCCCCCGGCACGACCATTTTCATCACGTGGCTGCAAGGGATGGAACGATACGATGGGCCGTATTGTAACGAGTCGGACGTGGCCGTCCTCAACGCCCTTTACCGAAACACCGGCGGTGAGAACTGGACGAATTCCGACGGCTGGAGCGGGGACGGTGCCGTGAGTGAATGGTACGGAGTGAGCGCCGACTCCCTGGGACGAGTGACGGGCCTCGATCTGAGTGAGAATGGACTAACAGGCCGCTTGCCGAGAAATCTGGACCGACTCACGCAACTGACCGAGTTGCGGATCGACGGCAACGCCCTTACAGGCCGTTTGCCGCTGGAACTGGCCCGCCTCCCTCTTCAGGCGTTCCACTACGCGGACACCGAGTTTTGCGTTCCAGTGGAACAGTCATTCCGGGTCTGGTTGAATGCAATTTCGTCGCACGAAGGCTCAGGCAGGGATTGCGCGCCGCTGACGGAACGCGACATCCTGGTCGCGATCCACGAAGCAACGGATGGGCCGGCCTGGATCGAGAGTGAGAACTGGCTGACTGACGCCCCGTTGGAAGAGTGGCAGGGAGTCTCCGTTGACGTTGAAGGCCGCGTACGTGTTCTCTGGCTCGGGGACAACAACCTACAGGGCCCTATCCCGCCCGAACTCGGCAACCTCTCCAGCCTGAGGCGAATCTATCTCTCAAGCAACCGGCTCACCGGCACGATTCCGCCGGAACTCGGCAACCTCGCCAATCTGACACAGCTGTGGCTCTCCAATAACGACCTGACGGGCCCGATCCCGCCCGAATTGCACAGCCTCGCCAACCTGGAAGACCTGAACCTATTCGATAACCGCCTCAGTGGCCCGATTCCGCCGGAATTGGGCGGCCTCGTAAATCTGACGGATCTTAGTCTCGGCACCAACAACCTGACCGGCCCGATCCCGCCGGAACTGGGCAACCTCGCCAGCCTCAAGCAACTGTTCATCGGTGATAACCCTCTCACGGGCCCGATCCCGCCGGCACTAGGGAACCTCTCCAACCTGGAGAGGCTTTCGATCCGTAGCACTCGAGTAATGGGGTCAATCCCGCCGGAACTGGGCAACCTCGCCGGCTTGGAGTACATGTGGCTCAACGGCAATGAATTGACCGGGCGGATCCCGCCGGAACTGGGCAACCTCGACAACCTGGGATATTTGTATCTCTTCAGGAACAATCTGACCGGCTCCGTTCCGAAAGAATTGGCCAGCCTCGACAACTTGAATGGACTGTATCTCAGCGACAACAACCTCTCCGGCCCGATCCCGACCGAACTCGGCAACCTGTCCAGCGTCACCCATCTCGTGCTCGATGGGAACGCTCTGAGCGGCCAAGTCCCTGGTGCACTCGGCAACCTGTCCACCCTGGAAGAACTGATTCTCAGCAACAATAAGCTAACCGGCCCGGTTCCCCCCGACTTCGGTGGCATGTCGAGCCTGAAGCGGCTTGCCCTCACCAACAATTCCGGTATGGAGGGGACCCTTCCGTTGCGCCTTGCGGAACTGCACCGGCTCGAAGGTCTCCTGGCCGGGGGCACGGATCTGTGCTCCCCCTCGAACTCCAGGTTTCAGACGTGGCTAAACGGAGTCCACAAGCGGCGAATCTCCCCATGCTTCGAGGAGGAGCCGCCGATGGCGTACCTGACCCAGGCGGTGCAGTCGCGGGAGTTTCCGGTCCCCCTGGTTGCGGGCGAGAAGGCGTTGCTGCGCGTGTTCCCGACGGCTGGGGCGGCTACCAGCCAGGCCATTCCGGCGGTCCGGGCCCGCTTCTACCAGAATGATCTGGAGACGCATGTGGAGAACATTCCTGGGAAGACAGCTCCGATCCCGACCACGGTTGACGAGGGGAATCTGGCGACATCCGTCAATACCGAGATTCCCGCAACGGTCATACGGCCGGGGCTCGAGATGGTGATCGAGGTCGACCCAGAGGGGATGTTGGACCCTGGATTGGGGGTGAAGAGGCGGATCCCCGAGGAAGGCCGCCTTGCGG
>JAPPFQ010000742.1:4827-7591 GCA_028875135.1 Acidobacteriota bacterium | reverse complement strand
TGGATGTTTGGACGATGCCTCGATTCGACCTGACGCTGATTCCGTTTCTGTGGAGGCAGGATCCGGATTCGTCGATCGTGGACTTGGTCGAGGCTATGGCTGAGGACGCCGAGGGCCACGAAATGCTCTGGCATACTCGAACACTGCTGCCGATCGGCGATTTGCAGGTAACCTCCCACGAACCGGTTCTAAGCACGAGCAACAATGCGTTCGACCTGCGTGCCAACACGCAGGCCATCCGCGCCATGGAGGGCGGAACAGGTTACTACATGGGCTTGATGCCACAACCTGTTACGGGCGCGGCGGGAGTCGGGTTCATTGGCGACTGGGTGAGTTTCTCTATTCCAAACGCCGCCACCATTGCACACGAACTCGGCCATAACCTGAGTCTTTACCACGCTCCGTGTGGGGGTGCCAGCGGTCCGGATCCGTCGTTTCCCGAAACCTACGGGTCCATCGGCGCCTGGGGATACGACTTCCGTGAGGGCGGCCAACTGGTGCGGCCAATCAGACCCGATCTGATGACTTATTGTGGCCCCTATTGGATCAGCGATTACCATTTCACCAACGCGCTCCGGTACCGCTTGCACTCCGCTGGCGGCGGCCAATCGTCCCTGGTGACCGCGCCGGCGAGATCCCTTTTGCTTTGGGGCGGGGTAGACGCCGGGGGGACTCCATTCCTGGAGCCGGCGTTCGTGATCGAGGCTCCGGCATCGGTCCCGCGGTCCGCCGGCCAGTACCGGATTATCGGGTTTACCGCTGGCGGGGACGAATTGTTCTCGCTGCCATTTCAAATGCCAGTAGTAGCCGACGGAGACGGCAGCTCCGCCTTCGCTTTCGTCTTGCCTGTGCAGCCCGAATGGGCCGACGAGTTGGCGGGCATCATGCTCTCCGGCCCGGGTGGCTCGGCCACGCTGGATCGGGACACCGACCGTCCGATGACCATCCTGCGTAATCCGCGAACCGGGCAGATTCGCGCCATCCTGCGCGGTGCGGCGACCGTCCCCCCAAACGCGAACGCCACAGTGTCGGCGCTTTCGTTGGAGCAGGGATTGGAGAGGTTGAACAGCCGCGGGATTCCGGACTCTGCAGCTTGGCAGCGGTGACCTGGCGTTTGCATCCACGGCCGTGGTTAAACGCGGCTCCGGGATTGGTGACCGTCGAAAGGACGGCTCACCCTGCTTCGTGCCGTCGGGTAGCGGCCGGCTGTTTCTCGGCTGTATGATCCGCAAGCAAGGGGCCGGAATTGCCGGGAGGCGCTTATGACTTCTCTTGATGCCCTTCGAAAGCTGCTGCCGGGACGGATCGTCACGGTAGCGGGGGTCGGCTATGAAGAGGGTATTCCCGCCCGGGACGCCGACGCCGGCTGGCCCATGGGGGTGGTGCGCCGCGGTGACGGGCAGCTGATCGTAGTGGACTATTGGGCCCATCGGCTCTGGAGGATCGATCGCCAGGGAATGCTCCACCGGTTCGCGGGGGACGGGGTGGCCGGCAGCCAGGGCGACGGAGGGCCGGCCCTGGAGGCGCGGATGCGCCACCCTCACGATCTGTGCATGGACCGGGAAGGGAACCTCTATTTCACCGACTTGGGAAATGTGACGATCCGCCGGATCGACGCGAGGACCGGAGTCATCACCCGGGTCGCCGGTTGCGGCCGGCGGGGGCGGGGCGGGGACGGCGGGCCGGCGCTGGAGGCGGAGTTCGACTGCCCCTGCGGCCTGGCGGTCGACGAGCGGGGGCGGGTCTACATCTCCGACGAATGGTCCTGCACCATCCGCCGAGTCGATCCTCATAGCGGAACCATCCGGGTCTGGGCGGGCCGCAGCGCGCGCCACTATCCCTCCGAGCGGGGCGGCAGCCGGCCCTTTTTCGGGCCGGGGCTCAGCCTGATGGGTTATCACGGGGATGGAGGGCCGGCCGGCGAGGCAGCCTTCCACCACCCCGAGCACCTGGCGTTCGATTCGAAGGGCGATCTCCATGTTTGCGACAACTCCAACGACCGCATCCGGAAAATCAGCCGGAAGACCGGAGTGATCACCACCGTCCTGGGCAACGGCCAACGGGCCTCCAACGGGGACGGGGGACCGGCCGTGGAAGCCGCCACGCTGATGCCCGACGCCATCTGCCTGGATGTCCACGACAACCTGTACGTGGGTGAGAAGTACGGGTTCCGGGTGCGGAAAGTAGACGCCGCCACGGGTATCGTCAACACCCTGGTGGGCACGGGTGTCCCCGGCTTCGGACAGGAGGGGCTGCACGGTTCGGTGACCGAGTGCAACTCCTGCGAAGCGGCCATTTTCGCCGATCCCGACGGCACCGTGCACTGGGGAGATTGTTCGGGGCGATTGAGACGTTACGACGGGCGGACCGGAATCGTGACCACCGCCCTGGGCGGCACCGGCGTGCATGACGGGGAGGCGGCGACCCGAGCCTTCCTGTGCGGTCCCGGTGGCCTGTCGCTGGGTCCGGACGGGCACCTCTACCTCGCCGACGTCTGGAGCCAGCGCATTCGCGCCATCGATCCCGCAACCGGGATCATCCGCACGGTGGCCGGCAACGGCGCCCGGGCCTACGGGGGCGACGGCGGCCCGGCCACGGCTGCCTACCTGGGAAACCCCTACGACGTTTCGGTCGACTCCGCGGGTCGAATTGTCATCGCGGACCACCGCCACGGTCACGTGCGCCGGGTGGAGACGGACGGCACTATTCGGGGGGTTGCGGGAGCCGCCTTTCAGTGGGACAAGGGCGACGGCGGGCCGGCCAA
>JAPPFQ010000742.1:0-4817 GCA_028875135.1 Acidobacteriota bacterium | reverse complement strand
CGGCGGTGGCCCACTATTCCGAGGACAATATCTATGTCGGGGACGGGGAGGTGGGACGCATCCGCAGGATCGATCGATCCAGCGGAATCATCGACAGCGTGGCCGGTTGCGGTCTTCCCGGCTACAGCGGCGACGGCGGCCCGGCCCGCCGTGCCCGGATCGGTTCTCCCTCGGCCATCCGCTTCGACGCCTCGGGAAACCTCTACTTCACCGACTCGACCTGCCACGTCATCCGCAGGGTAGACCGCCAGGGCCGAATTGCCACCGTGGCCGGAAGCGGCGAGGCGGGATACTCACCGGACGGCACGCCGGCTTTGAAGGCCCGCCTCCGTGCGCCCGGCGGCCTGGCGGTCGGTCGCGACGGCACCCTCTATTTCTCGGACCGGCAGAACCACCGGGTGCGGCGCATCACCCGAAATGGCCTGCTGGAGACGGTGGCGGGCTGCGGGGAGGGCGGTGATTCCGGGGACGGCGGGCCGGCGACGGCCTCTCGCCTCAACGAACCGCTGGGACTCTGTCTCTGCGGCGACGACCTCCTGTTCATCAGCGACCACTACAACAATCGCATCCGAGCCGTGAGGCTTCCGGCTGGAGATTGACAGGCGGGCTGTGCTCCTAGGGCGCATCCCAGGGCATGGCCAGGGTGGGCTGGTTGGCATAGCGCTGCATGGAAAAGACCAGCCGGCTGCCGCAGCCGGGTCGCAGGCGCAACCTGACCGACGACCCCTCGATGGGGGTGGTCTTCCCGTTCAGGGTCACGCTCCGAAACCGGTGCTCGGCGTAGGCCCCGGCCTGGACGATCAGATCGCGGGGATGCAGGGGACTGATGTTCACCAGGGTGAGGGTAACGCTGTCTCCCGTCAGCTCTTCGACCAGGGCCGCCACGTCCGGGGGCAGGCCTGATCGCCGGCGCTCCGGATCGAAGTAGCGAACGCGAGTGTGCAGGGTCCAGATCCTGCCGGCCAGGTGGCCGCCGAGCATCAGGTTGACCAGGTTACCGGTCCTGGCCGGATTGAGATCCAGGAGCCAGTCGGCCAAGCGGGTCTCGGGCGTGGTCGGGTCCTCTTCGATACCCTCCATGGTGGCGCGGAGGCTCTCGAAGTCTCTTCGCAGAGCTTTCTCCGGGTACTCCGGTTCGGCCCCCTCCAGGAAGCCGATCCAACCGGTCTTGGGCAGGCGCTCCAGGTCCTTGCGGTCCATCGACCACAGGTAGATTTCCATCAGCCGGTCGATGAACAGGTTGGTCGTCCAGCGGTACCACTCTTCCCGGCCGCTGAACTTGTAGCCGCGGGGGTCTCCGTACATCTGGGGAACCATGAGTTGGCCGTCGACCACCTTCTTTTGAGCGTAGATGTTGTCCATCTGGCGGCGGAGGGTGTCGATGTAACCGGCATCGCCGGTCAGGAGGTAGGCGTTGCCGAAACCCGGCCAGCTTCCCGCCGCGAAGTTGTTCCGGTGGGCTATCCGCTCGATTTCCCCGTCGAAGATGGTGAAGTTCCATCCATAGGTTCCCTTGTACCACTTGCCGCCGTACTCCCCGCCGATGGTGCCGTCCAGGCCGATATTGGTGGGGATGTTGCCCCCGTTGGCCTCGATTCTCTTCTTCCAGGCACCCACGTACTCCAGGGCCCACTCCCGGTATTTCGGCTCCCCGGTGAGCATGTAGGCGTTGAGGGCCAGATTGGTGGACGCCAGGTTGAGCGGATGGTCCCCCACGCTGTCGAGGTATTCGTCGCAGTGAGCCAGCATCCTGGGGTAGAACTCTTCCAGGTCCAGCATCCTGCTGCGGCCGAACGGGCTGTGCAGGAGGTGAAAGCGGCCCGGGACCGGATCTCCCACCCAATCGTAGGTGGTGGCCTTGCGGAGCATGGGGCCCTTGCTGCCGTTCCAGATGCTGCGGATGATCTTGTGCTCGGGGTCGTAGTTGGGCGCTTCGGGGTCCTCGTTCATGTAGAGTCCGGCGAAGCGTTTCATGCGCTCCCGCAGGCGTGCCGACCCCGGTTCGGACAGCCCCTGGAACATGAATCCCCGCATCCCTTCCCCGGTATGGAACCAGTCCGACATGGTGATGAATTCGCGGTGGTAGGCGCCCTCGCGGGCCAGGTCGGTCAGGGTGGTCCGAAGCTGGCCATACTGGTGCAGGTGCCCCTCCAGCGCCTTCTTGAACAGTTCCAGAACGGAGTCGGACGCTCCCAGCGCATGCAGCAGGGTCCAGTTGTGAAAGGTCTCGATGGCGTCGTCGGGTCCGTCCAGAGTCCCCCAGCGGGGCGTGTGCAGGAGGTGTCCCTGCTCATCCACGTACTTGGCGGCGAAGATCTCGCAGGCTTCGGAGTTGAGGCGCAGCAGTTCGCGCTCCATCAGCGCCCAGGCCGGTGGGGGCATCGGACGGTCCAGCACCAGGGAAGGGTCTTCGGCGGCCATGGGCCTGCAGGCGATCAGCCCCGCCAGCAGCAGGGGGAAGAAGATTCGTGGAATCATTGGAGACTTTTGGGGTGGCGTTCCGCGTGACGCCCGGCCTTGTATTGTCCTATAGAATACAGCCTTCGGCCAGGATAAGTTCTCCGTGGATCGTGGGTTGAGGAAACGAGATGGCGAAAACCAGCTCCGCAACACTCGGGCATGTGAGCTGCAGCCTGCGCGGCCGGGTGGTTGCCGGCAGTTACCGGACCTGCCGGCTGACTTACACGGCCGGCTTCTACGGCATTGACGACACCGGCTCGATCAAGGTGGCGATGCGCTATGCCACCGATTGCGGCGTCCCCCAGTTCGATCGCCCCGACGCCCCCAACTACACCACCGCCCGGGCATCCAACGGCGCCCGCCTCCAGTTGCGCTACGATCCCAAGGACAACCTGAGACCCTGGGGCAGAACGCTTCACCTGAAAGTGGTGCAGGGATACCTTCGCCAGGGGGATCGGATCGACCTGACGCTGGGCGATCGCAGCGGCGGATCGCCGGGCTGGCGAATTCAGACCTTCGTTGAAAGAACCTATGAGCTGCGCGTGCTGGTCGACCGTTTCGCCACCTATTCCTTCGACCGCTTGCCCGATTCTCCCAGGTTCCGGGTGGTGGCCGGCGAGCCGGTGCGCCTGGTGGCGGTGGCTCCCACCCTGGCCGCTGTTGGCGAGTCGATTCCGGTCCGGAGCAAGCTGGAGGATCGTTGGGGCAATCCGGTGGGGCGCCCGCAAGAAACAGTCTTCCCCCCCTTTGACGAGCCCGGAAACTACACCCTTTCCGTGAAAGACACCCGAACCGGTCTGGCGGGGCGGACCAATCCCATCCGGGTCGGCGGAGGGAAACGGTTCGGGAGATTCTGGGCCGATCTCCATGGCCAGAGCGAGGAAACCATCGGAACCAACTCCATCGGGGACTACTTCCGCTTTGCCCGCGACCACGCCTTCCTGGACATCTGCTCCCACCAGGGAAACGACTTTCAGATCACCGGCGGCTTCTGGAGGAAGATCCAGGCCACCACCCGCAAGTTCCATGAGCCGGAACGCCTGGTGACTTTTCCCGGCTGGGAATGGAGCGGCAACACCGCTCTGGGCGGGGACCGCAACGTGATTTTCCGGGAGGAAGGCGGGCCCATCGGCCGCAGCTCCCGCGCCCTGCTTTCCCCGGCCCAGGCCCGGGAGCCCTGCTGCCCGACCGTGGAGGACTTGTTTGCCCGCTTGCGGAATTGCGGGCGGGAGGTGATGGTCATCCCCCACGTCGGCGGACGCTTTGCCGATCTGAGCCGCCACGATCCCGGGCTGGAATGGGCGGTGGAGGTTCATTCCGCCTGGGGGACTTTCGAATGGATGTTGGCGGACGCCTTCGCCCGGGGGCATCGCCTGGCGATCGTGGCCAATTCCGACGGACACAAGGGCCGCCCCGGAGCCAGCTATCCGGGGGCCGGCAACTTCGGCAGCTACGGGGGGCTCACTTGCGTATTGGCCGAGAGCCTGACCCGCGAAAGCGTGTGGGAGGCCTACCGGGCCCGACGGGTCTATGCGACCACCGGCGCTCGCATTTATCTGGATGTCGAAACCAGGGATGGAATTCCGATAGGGGGTCTGCTCCCCCTTGGGTCCGGTTCGGATCCCGAGTTTCGCGTCCGGGTCTGCGGAACCGCCCCCATCGAGCGGGTGGAGGTTCGTAACGGAACGCAAGTGGTGAAGTGTTTTCGAGCCTTTACCGTCGCCGATCTTTCCAACCGGATCAAGCTGCTCTGGGGGGGAGCCGAGGTGCGGGGGAGAGGCCGCCAGGTCGACTGGAAGGGATCATTGACCCTGTCCGGCAATCGGATTCAGGGTGTGACCGCCCTCAATTTCCACAATCCTGATCTTCCTTGCCGACAGGAAGGCCCCACCCGGCTCGAATGGGAATCCATCACCACCGGCGGAGTGGCCGGCCTGATCCTGGAGTTGGCCCGACCGGAAGCCGGCCGTGTCCGGGTGGACACCCGTCAGACCTGTCTTGAGGCGGGGCTCCAGGGGCTGGGGGTGGACGGCAGGACCTGGACTGTGGGCGGCCTGGACAAGCGCATCTCGCTCTACCGGCTGCCGCCCGCTGACGGCCCGGCTCATTGTGAGTTCACCTACAGGCTTCCCGCCGGAGACTGCCGCCGGGGGGACAATCCGATCCTGGTGAAAGTGGTGCAGGAAGACGGGCACATGGCCTGGTCGAGCCCGATCTACGTGGTGAAGGAGTAGTGGCGGGGTTGTCCCTTGCGGGAAGGGTAGGCGGCTGGTAGCGTTTGGGCTGCTCGACGGGGGCGGGATCTCAAGAAACGCAGGAGGGGGGGCTTTTGCATGGCGGTGGTCGGCACTCGCTGG
>JAPPFQ010000565.1:9392-10933 GCA_028875135.1 Acidobacteriota bacterium | reverse complement strand
GCAAGACACTGGGGGCGGGACGCCCGCGCTCCTGGGATGGCAACCGCCGGCCGTGCCGAATACAACCGTGCCGGCCCGGTCGCCCCCCCCGGCCAAGGCAGGTTGAAATATTGGTCGCGACCTGGTGAGAAACCCAGACTCGGCGGGGACCGAGCCGGTTATTCGGGCGCCGGTTGACGATCCCGAGAGGTCTATGGTAACTTCCGCCACAACACGGTAGGAAAGAGGTTCATTCCGGCTGTCCGGGAAAACGCTGGGGGAACTGCTTGACGATAGATCCAGGCGGTTTGCTCCCTGTGCTCGCGCAGGGAGCCGAGATGGACTTGTTGAAGTTGATCCTTCAGTCGGGTCCCCTGGCCAAGGGCGTCCTGCTGGTCCTGGTATTCTTCTCTATTTTTTCCTGGGCAATCACCTTCAAGAAATACTTCTATCTCAAGAAGCTCCGCGCCGATTCGGAAGCCTTTCTGCGTATCTTTCGAAAGAGCAGGCGCTTTTCGGAAATCAGCGGAGCCTGCGAGTCCCTGAGGAATACTCCCCTGGTCGAGGTCTTTCTGGCCGGCTACGAGGAACTGGAAGCCCAGTTGATGAGCCAACCCGCCGGTGACCGCCCCGCCCCGTCTCCAACGCTCAAGACCATCAACGTCATTCAAAGGGCGCTCTCCCGAGCCTCCTCGGTTCAACTGACCAAGCTGGAGCGCAATATGAGCTGGTTGGCCACCACGGCCTCGGTGGCCCCCTTTATCGGGTTGTTCGGCACGGTCCTGGGCGTCATCGACGCCTTTGCCGGCCTGGGAATGGAGGGGGCGGCCACAATCCGTGCCGTCGCCCCGGGCATCTCGGAGGCTCTCATCGCCACCGCGGCCGGTCTGTTCGCAGCCATTCCAGCGGTGATCGCCTACAACTATTTCGTGCACCATCTCAAGGAGTTCGCTTCCGCCATGGACGACTTTTCTCTGGAGTTCCTGAACCTGATGGAGCGGACCTTCCTCTAGCCCGGCAACCGGGCCGATCCGGCAAACCCGCTCTTGAGGCCTGGCGTCCAAATAAGACTCGAGGGTAAACCGATGGCATTCACCAACTCGAAGGGTAGAACCCAGACATCTCTTTCCGAAATAAACGTGGTTCCCCTGGTCGACGTGGTGCTGGTCCTGCTCATCATCTTCATGCTGACCGCGCCCATCATTCAATCCGGAATCGAGGTCAGTGTCCCCAAGACCAAGACGGTCAGCGAGTTGACCAAGGAACTGCTGGTGGTCAGCATCAACCGGGAGCAGCGGCTTTTCGTAGGCTCCGATCCCATCAACATCAACGATCTGGGAGACCGCCTCAAGGCCAGGATCAAGGACCCCGAAACCGCCATGATCTACTTGCGCGCCGACGAGGAGGTGCCCTTCGGGACCATCGCCCGAGTCATGGACCGGGCCAATCTTGCAGGCGTGAAGAACATCAACGTGGTCACCCAGCCGGAACAGTAGCCAGGGCGCTTTCCGGGCCCCCCCGCCCGCCGCCGGCGGAAGGCACCGACCCGCCACAGGGATGAG
>JAPPFQ010000565.1:0-9382 GCA_028875135.1 Acidobacteriota bacterium | reverse complement strand
CAAATTCTTCGCGGGCTTAAACAAAAAACCGGCCCCCCCCCCCCCCAAAATCCCCCCCGGCTGGTGCCCCCCCCCGGCGGGGGGGGGGCCCCCAAAGCCTGCTCCCGCCCTGTGCTGTCCTAGAATTCGATGCCGGTCCAGCGACACTCCATTTTTGAAATTCAGAAGGAAAAGCTGGGGGGATACCTCTACCTGTCGGTGGTCAGCCATGTGCTGGTGGGGGTGAGTTTCTTCCTGCTGCCCTCCTACCTCAACCCGAGCGCCGACCCCTGGGGAGACAGCCAGGGCGGTGGCGGCTCCATATCGGTGGGCCTGGTGCAGGGAGCGACCATTCGGGGACTGAACCTGCCCCGTCCCAAGCAGACCACCGCCAGCAACATCGCCACCGAGTCCAAGGGTCTGGGACAGACCGAAGAGTCCAGGGCGGCCGCCCCCGAGCCGGAGGCGCCCGACCCCAAGGCCTTCGAGGTCAAGAAGAAGCGCCGGGCCAGGAAGCGGCCCCGCGCCCGGCGGCAAGCTCCCAAACAGGTTGCCCAAATCCCTCCTTCCAATAGAGTTCCCTTTGGCGAGGGCGGCGCTCCCGATCTCTCCTACTCCCAGTTTCAAACCGGCGTCGGATCGGGGGGTATCGGCTTGGGAGACGGGTTCTTCGGCAAGAAGTATGGCTGGTACGTGAGGCAGATTCGCGACATCGTCAGCAGCAACTGGCAGAAAAACCTGGTCAGTCCCAACGTGCGCACGGCGAAGCGGGTGGTGGTTCAATTCACCATCCGCCGGGACGGTTCCATCGCCAGGGAGGCCATCAAGCAATCCAGCGGAATCCCGTCGCTGGACCGTTCCGGCCTCAGGGCCATCAAGGCATCCCGATTCCCTCCCCTTCCCGGAGGGGAGACCCGGCTGGTGGCTGAATTCTGGTTCGAGTATTCCAGGTAGTCGTATTTCCGAGGCAGGACACCGACAGGACAGACATATAGATAACGGAAAATCCATGACCAAATTTCTTGCCCCTGCCTGCCTGCTGACGACGGCATTCCTCAGTGCCCCATCGGCGGCCCCAGCCCAGGAAAGCGACAGCCAGGTCCGAGTCGTGGTGACCGAGGGAGTCAGGGCCCGCGTGGCCGTGGCCGATTTTCAGCAACGCGGCTCCCAGGAGGAACTGGAGCGGCACACCCGCCTCTTCGACGACGTCCTGTGGAACGATCTGCGGCGGGCCGGGGTGTTCGAACTGGTCCCCAAGAGCTTCTACCCCCTGCAACTGCCCTCGCAACCCTACGAGGTCAACTACGAAGAGTGGACCGCCGAAGACGTGCAGGCTCAAAACCTGGTCTATGGCAATTCCTACATGCAGCGCGGCCAGTTTGTGGTCGAGGCTCGGTTGATCGACGTGAACACCCGGGAGTCCATCGTCGGAAACCGCTACCGGGTCGATCCGGATGAGGAGGGCGTCCGATCCCTGGCCCACCGCCTTGCCGATGAAATCGTGCTCCGCATCGGCGGAGGGGTTCGAGGCATCGCTTCCACCCAAATTGCCTTTGTCTCCAACCGCAACGGCCACAAGGAAATCTTCACCATGGACTACGACGGCTATGGTCAGAAGGCGCTCACCAACCACCGGTCCATCAGCCTGACCCCCCGCTGGTCTCTGGACAACTCGCGCATCGCCTACACTTCCTACCACCGGGGCAACCCCGACCTGTATTTTCGTACCGTCTACGACCAAAGGCTCATCCCCTTTTCCCATCGCGGCGGCTTGACCACCACGCCGGCCTTTGCTCCCGACGGGGAAAGGATTGCCTTCAGCTCCAGCAAGACCCGGGACCCCGAAATCTACGTCTCCGATCTCCGCGGCCGCCAGCTCAGGCGGCTGACCCGCGCCCGCGGCGTGGACATCTCGCCCGTATGGAACCCCAAGTCCGGCAGGCAGATCGCTTTCGTCTCCGGTCGCAGCGGTTCTCCCCAGATCTGGATCATGGATGAGGACGGCTCCAACCTGCGCCGGTTGATCAACGAAGGTGGCGAAGCCGTGAGTCCCTCCTGGAGTCCCGACGGCGTGCACATCGCTTTCTCCTGGAGGAGGCGTTTGACGGGACGATTCGACATCTACCTGCTGGACGTGGTCAGCGGCCGGTTCAGCCAGCTCACTCGAGACGGCGCCAACAATGAGCATCCGGTCTGGTCGCCCGACAGCCGTCACATCGCCTACGAGTCCAACCGTTTCGGCAGCCGGCAGATCTTCATCATGCTGGCCGACGGCACTCAAAAGGAGCAACTCACCCGCCAGGGCCAAAACACCTCTCCCGCCTGGTCCAATTACTTTCGGCGTTGATTTTTTTGTTTTACACTGGATTCATTTTTTATAGACTAGGGCTCGCTATCAAAGTTTCGGGATACCTTTACGCTTCCACACCCATCTTCGAACGGAGGAAGGAAATCATGAAAAACAGGAAGTTCTTGAACCTGGCTGCCCTGTGCCTGTTCGCGCTCCTGATCGCAATCTCGGGCGGCTGTAAGAAGAAGGTGCCGGTTGCGCCTCCGGAAGAGCCTCCGCCGCCTCCCCCGCCGCCCAAGCCCACGGCGACCCTGTCGGCCAATCCGACAACCATCCAGAAGGGAAAGTCTTCGACCCTGACCTGGAGCACCAGCAACGCCACCAACGTCTCCATCAACCAGGGAGTCGGCGACGTGAGCACCAGCGGGTCGCGCTCGGTTTCTCCCGGTTCATCCACGACCTATACGCTGACCGCCAAGGGCGAGGGCGGAAGCGTTACCGCAAGCGCCCGGGTGACGGTCACGGCGCCGCCCCCACCGCCTCCCAAGCCCAAGAAGAGAGAACCGACGGTTGAGGAGATGTTCACCAAGAAGGTCAAGGACATCTACTTCGACTACGACAAGTCGGAGATCCGGGACGATGCCCGCGCCACCCTGGCGGCGGCCTCCGAATTCCTCAAGAAATACCCGCAAGTCAGCTTCACCATTGAAGGCCATTGCGACGAGCGGGGCAGCGAGGAGTACAACCTGGGTCTGGGCGACCGCAGAGCCAATTCCGCCCTCAGCCATCTCACCTCCATGGGAATCTCCAGCTCCAGAGTCAAGACCATCAGCTACGGCAAGGAGAGGCCCCAGTGCACGGAGTCCAATGAGTCCTGCTGGCAAAAGAACCGCCGGGCCCATTTCGTGCTGAGTCGCTGACGCAAGCATTGCCCGCGGCGCGGCCGCCCCTGGATCTCCCAAGGGGCGGCCCGTCGCATCCAATTTGTCCTCCCTGCAGTCGTTGACGCCCTCCCTCTACCGGCTGGTTCTCCCCTCAAGACTCGGAATCAAGATGTTCGTTTTGTGACTTTTGTGTTTTTTGTGGTGAACCCGCATTTCTCACCAAGTCGCACACGATATTGAAAAGGCGGAACATGCCATTTCGGGATGCTTCCCCGACTCTTTTCCGCGGCTAAACCCGAACTTGCCCTGCCGAACGGCCGCTGCTATGATTCACCCACAACCGCTTCAGACCCCCAGATATCGAGGTGACCAAATTGCTTAGACACACCCTGTTGCCCAGCCTAGGGATTCTGTTGATGGCGATGCTTCCGGCCTCGGCTCAAAAAAGGGAAATCATCCGGCTGCAAGCCGACGTTTCCATCCTGCAGCAGCAGGTGCGGGAGTTGCAGAAGGGCTTCGACTCCGACATCGCAGTCTTGAAGGACCTGGTTGAGAAGCTCTTCGACCAGTCGAACAGGATGCAGGCCGCCCTTGAAGGCATGAAGTCATCCGACCGGCAGACGGAAACGGCCGTCGGGGCCAAGATCGATTCGCTGGAGACCCAGTTCTCGGTGGTCAACACCGGAATCGACATGGTGATGGAGAGAATCAACAAACTCTCCATGCAGATGGCCGAAACCAAGTCCCAGGTGGTCGAGTCCCTGGACAACCCACGACGCCCGAGTGGTGCCCCGTCTCCGGAGTCACTCTACAATTCCGCCTACGGCGACTACCTCAAGGGCAGCTATGACCTGGCCCGGGAGGGTTTTCAGGAATACGTCAACAACTATCCGCAAACCGAACTCTCGGACAACGCTCTCTATTGGATCGGCGAAACCTTCTACGGGGTCCGGAACTTTGCCGAAGCCGTAGATGCCTTTGACCGGGTGATACAGATCTATCCCAAGGGCGACAAGGTCCCGGCGGCGATCTTGAAGAAGGGGTTCAGCTACCTGGAGCTCGAAAACAAGCAGGCCGGGGTCAAGGAGCTCCGCTGGGTCATCCAGAAGCACCCATCCTCCGAAGAGGCCAAGATCGCCAGGAATCGTCTGAAAATCCTGGGCGTATCGGCCCGCGCCCCTCGCCGCAAGGCGTCGCGCCGCTGAAAAATTTCTCCCGAACCAATTCTCCCATCGAAGTCTAAAAGGAGGCGTGGAATGGCAGGTTCAGTCAACAAGGTGATTCTGGTGGGCAGGTTGGGACAGGACCCCGAAGTCAGATACACGCAAGGAGGCACGGCGGTCGCCAATATTCGCATCGCAACCGACGAGACCTGGAAGGATCAGAGCGGCGAAAGGCAGCAGCGAACAGAGTGGCACACGGTTGTCCTGTGGCGGAGACTGGCGGAAATCTGCGGCCAGTACCTCAGCAAGGGAAGGCTGGTCTACATCGAGGGGAAATTGCAGACCCGGAGCTGGCAGGACAGGGAGGGAAACAAGCGCTACTCCACCGAGGTACAGGCCGACAGCATGGTCATGCTGGGCGGCCGGTCCGAGGAAGGACAAGCGGCGCCGGCAGCCCAACCGGCCCCCGCGGCCGCCGCGGCCGGTTCGGATACCGGGACATCCGACGACGACATCCCCTTCTAGCCCGCTGAAATCCTTCCCGTGCTTATCGGCAAGCAGATCGGCCCCTACCGAATTCTCTCCAGAGACCGGCTGGCGGACAGGCGGTGCTTTTACAAGGCAACCCACATTGAGCGGCGGGAGACCGCCGCCCTGCTGTTTCTGAAGCGGCCGCCGCGACAGGAAGACCCCGCCGAATCGCAGTTTCTGCAGAAGCTGGCTCTCTACGCCACCCTGGACCACTCCAACCTGGCGCGGATCTTCCCTATCGAGGCCCACGAGGGCCTTCACGTTCTTCCCATGGAGTTCATGCATGGGACCACGCTGGCCGAGAGGATCGGCGCGGGCCCTTGCGACTTCGACCAGGCCCTTCAGACAGCCATTCAAGCCGCCCGCGCACTGTTGGAGGTGCACGAGAACGGCCTCGTCCACGGACGCCTCACCTCACGCAGCCTGTTCCTGCAGGAAGGCGACCAGGTGAAGCTGCTGGACGCCGTCCTGCCCTATCTGCCGCTCAACCTGGTCCTGCATGATCCGGAGGACCCGGAGTCGCAGGATACTGACCTTCCGGCGGGTCAGCCGCCCCTGCTGCACCTCAGCTACCGGGCGCCGGAGCAGGTGCGGGGGCAGCCGGGAGACGCCAGAAGCGACCTGTTCTCCCTGGGGGCCGTGCTCTACGAATTGTCTCTGGGGGAGTTTCTCTTTACGGGCGAGGACGGGGCCGCGCTGGACCGGCAGATTCAGGACCGCGAGCTTCCCAGGCTGATTTCCGTACGGCCCCAAGCGTCTCCGGGCTGGAGCCGCCTCTTGGGAGCCCTCCTGCAAAAGGATCCGGCCGACCGCTACCCCTCCGCCTACGAGTTGCTGAGCGACCTGGAGAAGCTCAACTACGGATTCAGCCTGGACAAGTTGGCGTTCCGCCCGGCCAACCCCCGACTCACCCGCCGCGGGTTCTTCCGGAGCTTCACCGGAGACCCGGAGGAGTAAGCACGAGCTCCCTCACCTTGGCCGCAATCCGATTGGCGCTTAGACCGTAGTAGTCCAGCAACTCAGCCGGCTTGCCGGAACGGGGGACTTCCCGAACAGCCATCTTGTGGACGCTGATGTTTCGATTGGCCACGGCGTTCAGCACGGCATCTCCCAAGCCCCCTTCGCTGTAGTGCTCTTCCACCACGATGACGGTCCCCCCACGGGCGGCGGCCGCCTCGACCAGGCCGGCCTCGTCCACCGGCTTGACGCAGTAGGCATCCATCACCCCAACCGGTATCCCCTCGGACAGGAGCAGGTCGTGGGCTTTCAGCGATTCGTGGAGCGTCACACCGGCAGCCACCAGCAGCAATCGGTCCCCTTCGGAGGAACGCAACACCTTGCTGCCGCCCACCCGAAACACTTCCTGGTTGTCATAGAGGACGGCCGTCTTGGGCCGGCTGGTGCGGATATAGACCAGGCCGCGGTGCTCGGCAGCCAGAGCCACCACCCGCTCGGTCGAAACGGCGTCGCAGGGATAGAAGACCACCGAATCCGGCAGAGACCGAAACATGGCCAGGTCCTCCAGACCCATCTGAGAAGGTCCGTCCTCACCGATGGAGACCCCGCAGTGAGACCCGACGCACTTGATGTTGGCCTGGGAAATGACCCCCATTCGCAAGTGATCCATGCCGCGTCCGAAAAAAGCGGCAAAGGTGGAGGCGAAGGGGATCTTGTTCTTCTTGGAGAGGCCGATGGCGGCGCCGACCATGTTCTGCTCGGCGATGTAGCATTCGAAGAAGCGATCGGGAAAGACCTGCATGAACTTCTCCGAGAAGGTGGAGTTCTTGGTATCGCCATCCAGAGCCACCACGTTGGCGTAGCACTCTCCCAGCTTGACCAGCGCGCTCCCGTAAGCTTCCCGGGTGGCTACCAGGTCGCCCATTGCGAAGTCGGGTTCCCTCAGGGGGGATTGGGGACGCATGGCGGCCTCGGCTTCCCCGGTACCGCGGAAAGGCTCAGGAGATGAATTTGTCGGAAGCTCCTGCAGGGCCCCGTCGAGTTGTTCTCCCTTCTTCAGGGCTTTGCCATGCCAGCCGTCCCGGTTTGCCAGCAGCGATACTCCGTGCCCCTTTTCGGTCCGGGCCAGCACGGCCGTCGGACGGTCCTCCACCCCTTCCGCTTCTTCAAAGGCCCCAACAATCTGGTCGAAGTCGTGTCCGTCGATGGAGACGGCATGCCAGCCGAATCCGGCGAACTTCCGGGCATAGGCCTCGACGTCCCAACCGTGCATGGTCGCCTGGCTCTGCCCCAGGCGGTTGATATCGACGATGGTTACCAGGTTGTCCAAGCGGTAGTGGGCGGCCATGGCCACCGCTTCCCAGACCGAACCTTCGGCGCTTTCGCCGTCCCCCATCAGCACGAAGGTCCGGCTACCGGACCGATCCAGGTACTTGGCGCTCAGGGCCATCCCCACCCCCGCCGAAAGACCCTGCCCCAGCGAACCGGTCGCCACGTCGACCCACTTCGACCGGGGTGTGGGGTGACCCTCCAGGTCGCTCCCGAAACGCCGCAGGCTCAGCACCCGGTCGGCTTCAATCACCCCTGCTTCCACCCAGGCGGCGTACAGGAGTGGGGCTGCATGTCCCTTGGACAGAATGAAGCGATCGCTGTCGAGGCTGAGCGGATTCTCGAAGTCGACCCGCATGACGTGAAAGAAAAGGGCCGCCGCCAGGTCGGCGGCAGACAGACAGGAAGTGGGGTGCCCCGATCCGGCTTCGGACGTCGCCCGCAGGGAATGAATTCGGAGACGGGCGGCTTTTTCCTTCAAGCGGTTGTGAAGTTCGCGGTTGTTCATAGGTTTGATGGTCACCGTCAGGCGCCGAGCTCCACCAGGACCGGAGCGTGGTCCGAGGCAGTCAGCCCCTCTTTCTTTTTTCGATATTCCCGGTCTATGCCGGCCGATCTGATCCCTTCCTTCAACACAGGCGTCACCAGCAGAAAGTCGATCCGCAAACCGTGATTCTTGTAGAACGCCCCCGCCCGATAGTCCCACCAGGAGAACGCCTGCTCCCGGGGGAACAGCTCACGGTAGGCGTCCAGCCAGCCCCACTCCAGCAGCCGCTGTAACCGGGATCTCTCTTCGGGAGTATGGAAAATTTCCCCGCTGAACTCCTCTTCGTTCCAGGAATCCAGGGATGTGGGACAAATATTGAAATCTCCGCACAGAACGGCGGGCTCCGACGGATCCCGTCGCTCCTCCAGGTGCTTGGCCAAAGATTCCAGCCACTTGAGCTTGCGAGGGAAATCGGCATGATTCACGCTCTTGCCGTTGGGGCAGTAGATCGTGGTGAATTGCAACCCGCCCACTTCGGCCGAAATCAGGCGCGCACCCATTTCCTCCTCGCCCGGCAGCCCCTTTTCCCTGATTGCGGGCGGGTGGCGGCTCAAGATGGCTACTCCGTTCCAGGCCTTCTGGCCATGAACCAAGGCATGGTACCCCCGCGCCTTCAATGCCTCGAAGGGGAAACGCTCCTCGGCCATCTTCAACTCCTGCAAGCCGACCAGGTCAGGCTGACGCGCCTCCAGCCAGTGCAGGAGAAATTCGAAACGGGCACGGAGCCCGTTGATGTTCCAGGTGGCGACTTTCATGGTAGAGAATTTACCTGAAACACCCCTGTTTCGCCCCGTTGAGTCGTCCCGTCGTATGGGACGGCGGCGCGCCTAGGTGAATAGTGAATAGTGGCCAGTGGATAGTGGATCGTGGATAGTGGATAGTTACTCAATCGACACGTTCAGCAACTGATACAAACCTGTTTCACTCTCGTATGATCCGCACGGCAGGGCGGAGGCGGGGCTAACCAGGACCGGGGAGCAGTACCCCATTCCTGCATGGGCCTCGCGGGGTGAGGACCCGGGCGAGCCTGTTAGGCCGCGAACAGCTCCACCGGAAGGGCGTCGATCTTGGCCGCCAGGATCAGGTCCTTGACCGAGATGCCGTCCACCGAATGGGTCCAGGACTCGATCCTCACCTGCCGGTAGCCTTCCAGATGCAGATCCGGATGGTGGTCCTCGGCTTCGGCAAGCTCGGCCACACGTCCGAAGAACTCGATGCCGGCCACAAAATGCTTCACTTTCCAGCAGCGCACGATGCGTTTGCCATCCGAGCCGGTGTTCCAACCCGGCAGTTGCGCCAGAGCCGCGGCGACTTCCGCGGACGGCAGCACCGACACCTCATGAACGGATTGGCAGCTTTGGGTCTTCCAGTCGGACATGGGCGTTCAGCCTCCCTTTTTGATCTGTTGTATGAGAGATTGAATCTTGCCGAAATTGATCCTCATCGCATCCAGGTTGGTGCCTCCGGGCGGACGGAAATGGCTGGCGACCATCAGAACAGCCTGACTCCGATGGCGGCGTAGATTCTCAAGTACCGTGGCATAGCCCACCGACCCCTCCCCAAGAGGTCGCCATTCAAACTTTCCTTCGATTCCATCAAAGACATGAACGTCCTTCAAGTGCAATCCGTGCAGATAAGGCCGCAGATTGGCAAACCCGGCGGTGGCGGCATCCCACTCACCGATCAGCACATTGTCCGCCGG
>JAPPFQ010000288.1:5198-10941 GCA_028875135.1 Acidobacteriota bacterium | reverse complement strand
CGCCTGGGACCGAGGTGGGCCCTGGCCCTCATCAGCCTGCTCTGGTCGCTGTTCAACCTTTGGTCGGCCAGGGTGTTTTCCTTTCTTCCCATGCTGGCTTCCCGGATAGCGTTTGGCGCCGCCCAAGCCGGACTGGTGCCTATCGCCACCCTGGTCATCAACGACTGGTTCCCCGAAAAGCGGCGCGGATTCAGCAGCGCCACCGTGGAGACCTCCATGTCCATCGGGGGCATCGTCACCATGGGATTGACGGCGTCCCTGATGGAGCGCTACCCCTGGCGGGAGGTCTTCGGCCTCTACACCTGGGTCGGCGTGGCCTGGGCGGTGGGCTATTACTGCTACTTCCGCAACCATCCCCGGCAACATCCCTGGGTGAACGAGGCCGAGCGGAACCTGATCACCCGGCCGGCTTTCTCCAAACGACCGGGGGGCTCCACCCCCGCCTCCGGCCAGAGCCGAGCCGAATCGGCTGCGGCCGGGGATCCCCCGGCCCACCTGAGCCCGGACAGCCCGTCGACCCTGGTGGCCGGCATGATCCGTAGCCGCAGCCTGTGGGGAATCTGCTCCCAGCAGTTCCTGCGGGCGGCTGCCTATGCCGTCCTCGTCTCCTGGTTTCCCGCCTACCTGGAGAAGGGCTACGGCATCACGCCCGGCCAGGCGGGATGGTTCGCCGTATGGCCTCTGGCGGCGGCGGTGACGGGCTTGATGGCGGGCGGCCTTCTGGTGGACGGCTTGTACGCGCGGACCGGCAGCAAGCGGATCAGCCGCAGCCTGGTGGCCTGCTTCGGAATCGGCGCCGCCGGCCTGCTGACGCTGTCGGCCCTGGGGGCCAATTCGGCTCCGCTATTGGTGGGGTTGCTGTCGGCGGGGTCGCTGGCCGGTTCCTTTTCCGGTCCCCCTTCCTGGACGGCCACCATGGACATCGCCGGCCGCTACAGCGCCCTGCTGATGGCGGTGATGAACATGGCCGGAATCGCCGGGGCCCTGCTGATGCCCATCGCCCTGGGATACCTGATCGGACATATCGAACGCACCGGCGGCGACTGGAACCTGGTGCTCTACCTCATAGCCGGCACCCAGTTGTCGGCCGCGCTCTGCTGGCTGGCCGTCAGGCCCGACCAGCCCCTCATGAAGCCGGCGGCCCCGCAGGGCTCGCCTCCCATGGAGGCGTAACCGGCCCCCAGGCGAGGTGTCTCACAGCCATGAGCTTCGACCTCATCCTGAGTGGAGGACAACTCCTCGACGGCACGGGAGCCCCGACCGTTGCGGCCGATGTTGGCATCATGGGAGAGAAAATCGAGGCCATCGGGGACCTCTCACGTGCCCAGGCCCGGCGAATCATCCCGCTGCGGAGTCTCACGGTCGCTCCCGGATTCATCGACACCCACACCCATTCCGAGGGGCCGCTTCTCCACGATCCCCAGCACGCCTACGGGTTGCGCCAGGGCATCACCACCGAGATCGTGGGCCTGGACGGGATGTCCTGGGCTCCCTTGTCCCGGCTCAATTTCCAGCTCTATGCCCGCTACCTGGGCGGAATCCTGGGAGATCCACCGCCCGACCTGGACATGAGCAGCGTCGCCGCTTTTCGAGCGCACTATCACCGCAAGGCAGCCGTGAACGTGGCCTACCTGGTTCCCCACGGCGCCCTCCGCCTGGAGCTGCTGGGTTTTCGGGACCTTCCGCTCCGGGGTGAAACACTCCGGGACGCCGGGCGAATGGTGCGGGAGGGGATCGAGCAGGGCGCGGTGGGGTTCTCCACCGGAGCCGCCTACTATCCCGGATACTGGGCCGACACCCGGGAACTGGTGGAACTGTGCCGGGCGGTGCGAGAGGCCGGCGGCGTCTACGTCAACGAGCCGCGGGTGGGGACGCCCGGGCGCGCCTTCGGCGGTGGCGGGATTCAGGAAGGATTGGAGATCGCCCGGCAATCGGGGGCGCCCGTTCACTTCGCCCATCTCAGGACGACCGAGCAGACCGCCGGACGCCTCCGGGAGCTGACGGACCCTATCGACCGGGCCGGGGACCAGGGGGTGGACTGCAGCATGGACATCTATCCCTATCCCAGCGGGAGCAGCATCGCCGTGAGCTTTCTGCCCGGCGAGATGCAGGAGGGCGGCCCCGATGCGATTCTGGAGCGGCTGGCCGACCCGGGATGTCAGCGGGCTCTTCGGGACCACCTCGAGAAACACCTGTTCGCGCCGCTGGAGCCGGTCACCTTCTCCTTCCTGCCGCGGAACCGTCACCTGGAGGGAAAGAGCCTGGCCGAGGCATCCCGGCTCCGGGGGGCTTCCCCCGCCCAGACGCTCTGCGACCTCCTGCTGGAGGAGGAATTGAAGGTCGGCTACGTCAACGCACCGCCCTCAAGTCCGGCGTTGTGGGAAGCCATCGACAGGGATTGCCTGCAGTTGCTGGCCCGTCCCGACGCCATGGCCTGCAGCGACATCACCCCCCTGGGAAGCGCGCCCCATCCCCGCTGCTACGGGGCCTTCCCCCGGTTCCTGGGAAGGCTGCGGCGCCGATACAAGACTCTGAACCTGGAGACGATGGTCCAGCGGATGACGGACCGGCCGGCGCGCCGCTTCGGATTGACCCGGCGGGGCCGGCTGCAGCCGGGGTATTTCGCCGACCTGGTGGTATTCGACCCCGACACGGTCACAGACACAGCTACTTATGAACACCCCAGGAAGTTTCCCGTGGGCATTCCCTGGGTGGTGGTCAATGGTCAGGTGGCGGTGGAAGAGGGGCGATGCACCGGGGTCCTGGCCGGCCAGGCAGTCCCGTGACGGAGCGGTTCACTCAGGTCGGCCCAGGGTAGGGTTCCCGACACAACCCACCCCATTGCGGCTCAGCCTTCGGAGGAATTCTCTTTCCGTTTGGGGCGAATGTCCAGACCGGGAACTCCCAGATCGAGTCGGAACAACGCTCCGGGAGTACCTCCCGTGACGAAGAGCTGATCCAGCCCGGGACCGCCGAAGGCGCAATTGCTGGTGGTGAGGTTTCCCCCGGGATAGCGGCGGATGAGCTTCCCCTCGGGGTCCAACACCTGGACTTGGCGCATCCCGTAGTGGGCCACGTAGAGGTTTCCGGCTGCATCCAGGCAGATGCCGTCGGGCTGGTTGCCGATCTGCTCTCCCTCCTTGGAAGGCAGATCGGCAAACACCTGCATGGGACCTACCCTGCCAGGCGAGAGCACCTCGTAAAGCAGGATGCGGTTCTTCTGACTCTCGGCGACCAGCAGCCGCTTTCGATCGGGGGTCAGGACGATGCCGTTGGGGTAGGCCAGCCCTCCGGCCACCAGGTGGGTGGTTCCCTCCGGGTCCACGTAGTGAACGGTGCCGATGGGATTGGACAGGCCGGTTCCCTCCGGGTCGGTAAAATAGAAACCTCCCTCCGGGTCCAGGGTCAGGTCGTTGGGTCCCTTGAGTGGCTTGCCCTCGCATTCCTTGGAGGCCGGTTCCAGCATGTTCCCCTCGGCATCCAGACGCAGCACGGCCTGATGGGTGGCGTCGCAGACCAGGTGGGTGCCGTCCGCCAGAATCTTGTGGCCGTTGGGTTCCCCGGTCTCCGCCCACACCCGGTGCTTTCCATCGGGGGCCACCACCGTGATCACTCTTTCGTGGGAAAAGTAGATGTTCCCCTCGTGATCGATCACCACCCCTTCGGAATAGTCATTGGTGCGGACGATCTCCACCGGTTGCACAGCCTCGGCTTCCGGAAGCACCACTTTCTTGTCGGAAGGAGCGATCCCGGAGTCCTGCTCCCCGGCGGGACCACAGCCCAAACCCCAACTCCAGACCATTGCCAATACCAATAACCGGAACCCAGCCGAGTGCTCTCGAATCATGAGAATCTCCTGTCGTTATCCAAGGGTTCCGACAGACCCGCGAGCCCATGCCCTCGCAAACTGCGCCCCTCCGCCGAGGACCGTCACCCCTTGCTACTGGCCTCCTGAACGCTTGGCGACCAGCCTGTACGACCTGGTCGTCTCATCTTCGGCCGTCACCACAATCTCTATGACGTTCTCACCGGACGATAGTCCAGACAGCGTCACGCTGAAAAACGTCCCCTCGTTCTCTCCGGTGCTGACGTCCTTCATGTAGATTCTGCTTCCGCTGGAAAGCCTTGCCCCGGTCGAAGAGTGACCGGACAGGGGAATGCCTGCCCACCGGGCCGAACGGCAGCGAACGGTAATGCTGGAGCGGCAGAATTTTGAATCGTAGCGGTTTCCGATCGAGCGGTCAACGGCGCAGCCCACCGGCCCAATAACTCGCAACCGACACGTTCGGCAGCCGGCCGGCCATTCCGCTCCGCCACCGCAATCCCGAGCTCTCGTCCGAACGATCGGCGAGTTTCGTTCCACCCCACCTCCTCTTATGGATCATTCCCGTTCGGAAATAAATGCCGGCACTCTCAGGAATAGTACAGGGGGGAGTACCGTCCGCCCGCAGGTGACCAGTTCACCGGTATCCGGTATATTGATTTGAGATTCGAGTCCATATCAGTTCCAATCGGCAGCGGTCCGTCTTGATCGTCACGTTCCTTTTCAACAGGTCGTTTCCAGAACGTAGAGTGGCCTCTTCCGGTCCGCGAGGGACTGCCCCCCGCCACAGGATCGTTCCTGCACTCGCCTGGCTCTTCGCTTTGCTTTGTGTTTTGCCGACCGTCGCTCAGGGGCAAGGCGTCTGTGACCGCACACCGCAGGTGCGGGACAAGCTGGTCGAGGTCACCGGGGCATCCGGCTGCGGGCAGGTCACACGTGCGCATCTGGCCGGCGTAGAGAGACTGGACCTTTCGGAATCGGGAATCAGCGCTCTCCGGCAGCACGACTTCAGCGGACTGGACTCGCTCGAATGGTTGCGGCTGAACGACAACTCTCTGACCGAATTGCCCCAAGGAGTCTTCGCCGGACTGACTTCACTGAAAATTCTGGGGCTGCAAGACAACTCTCTGACCGTCTTGTCCGAGAACGTTTTCAGGGGGTTAGTCAGACTGCGCGAACTGGTGTTGTTTGAAAACTCGCTGAGTGTGCTGCCCGAAAAGCTCTTTTCCGGCCTGGGAGAGCTGGAAACGTTGCGCCTTCAGGACAACTCCCTGAGCACACTGCCTGAGCGAGTATTTCAGGGGTTGAACAAGCTGCGTGACCTGACGTTTTTTGGAAACTCTCTTAGCGACTTGCCTGCCAAAGTCTTCAGTGGTTTGGGTAGTTTGAAATACCTTTCACTGGATCGAAACACTTTGAGTTTGTTACCCAGGGAAATCTTCCATGGGTTGAACGCTCTTACGGTATTGGGTTTATCGGAAAACCAGCTACGCGAGCTGCCGGAAGGGATTCTTAGAGATCTGAACTCGCTGGAAACGCTACGGCTAGTGCGCAACCCTCTGGTCACCCTGCCCGTGGGAATCTTTGACGATGTCCTGGATACGATTGGTAGCGATACCCATCGGCCCGGACTCGACATGGACAACCACCTGAAGGCCGCGATTGGCTTCGCCACCACTGAGCAAACCGTATATTCAGGAATCGATGTGACGGTTTCGGTGACTCTGAGCCGCGCGTTGCCTGTGGCGGTGCGGGCACCTTACAGCCTGGCGGGCGCCACACCGGACGACTTTCCGGAATTGTCCCCCGATCCGGAATCCGGTCTGCTGTTTACGGCCGGGGAGACAAGCAAGGAGATTCGATTAAGGCTGCCGGAGAACGGCGACAACCTGGAAGAGACTATCGTGCTCAGGCTGGGGG
>JAPPFQ010000288.1:0-5188 GCA_028875135.1 Acidobacteriota bacterium | reverse complement strand
TTTTCGGCCGCCCTGACATGGCATACCCCGGGGGGGCGCGGGGGTGGCCGGGGGGGGGGCGGGGGGGGGGGCGGGGGGGCCCCCCCCCCCACGGCTCGCCTCCCGATGCTCCCTTTCTCAAGGCCGAAATCCTGGTCGATCGTCCCGAGGGTCGGGCCAAACATGCCCTTGACCTTGCTTCTCTCAACCAGCCTGCAGGCCTGTGCGACCGCACGCCGCAGGTCCGGGATAAACTGTTGGAGATCACCGGGATATCCGGCTGCGCACAAGTGACCCTGAGTCATCTGGCGCAAGTAAGCCGGTTGGACCTTTCCGGCTCCGGCATCACCGAGCTTAAAGCGGACGACTTCAGCGGACTGGTCGCACTTCAAAGCCTCTTGTTGAATGGCAACTCCCTCAAGTCCCTGCCCAACGGCCTCTTCAGCGGGACAGGATCACTGCGCGAGCTATGGCTGCAGGACAACGCCTTGAGCAGACTTCCCGCGGGAGTTCTGGACGACGTGATTCATGGCCTGGTGGACCTGCGCGTGGATCCCCATATCAAGGCCCGGCTCGCCTTTGAATCGGCTGCACAGGAAACGGTGGCAGGCCCAAACGTGCAGGTTCGACTGAAGTTGAGCCGCGCCCTGCCGGTGGCGGTGCGCGTGCCCTACAGCGTGAGCGGCACTGCCGCCAAGACCGACTATGGGAACTTGTCCCCTTCTCCGGAAGTCGGGATCCTGTTCCGTGCCGGAGAAACGGGAGGGGAGATTACGTTTACTACGGCGGAAACCTCGGAAGCCCTGGGGAAGACCGTCGTGCTGACCCTGGGCGACCTCTCTGAAATCCGGCTGCGCCGTTCCGACGGTGGCGGCACCGATGCTCCCGGCCTGAACGCCGGAGTACTGTTGGTCCGGCCATCGACCGGAGTTGTCCATACAGTGACCATTGTCGATCCCGACCAAACGGTAGATGTCTGCGACCGCACGCCGCAGGTGCGGGACAAGCTGGTGCAGCTTACCGGCGCAACCGGCTGCTGGCAGCTCAGCAGGACCCAAATGGCCAGCGTGCGGGCGCTGGATCTTTCGGATTCTGGAATCGGTTCACTCCAGCAGCACGACTTCAGCGGACTGAGTTCCCTGGAATCCCTGAATTTGCATGACAACACGCTGGCCGAATTGCCCGAGAATGTTTTCGCCGGGTTGAGCAGGCTGCGAAATCTGACCTTTTATCGAAACTCCCTGAGGACCTTGCCGGAAGGACTCTTCAGAGGCCTGATTTCTCTGCAGGAACTGTGGTTGAGCACCAATTCCCTGGCGTCGCTACCCGAGGGAGTCTTCAGCGGGTTGAGCAACCTGCAGACTCTAACGTTGGCAAATAACACCCTGCGGAGTTTGCCCGAGGGAGTCTTCAGCGGATTGAGCGCCCTGCGAACGCTTCATCTGGATTTCAACTCTCTGGCCACCTTGCCGGAAGGGATCTTCAGGGATTTGGGTTCCCTGGAAGCATTGAGGTTGTGGAGCAACCAACTGAATTCCCTGCCTGCAGGCATCTTTCGGGGTCTGCATTCCCTGAGAACACTGTGGTTGAGCGACAATTCACTGACCAGCCTGCCCGCCGGCATCTTTGACGACATCCTCGATACGCTGGGTCCCTCCGCCAACAATTTCGGGGACCTCTGGTTGGATCCCCCCCTGAAAGCCGCCATTGCCTTCGCTTCGGACTCGCAGCGGGCATTTTACGAACACACGGTGAGAGCGAGAGTTGACCTGACTCGGGCGTTACCCGTGGCCGTCCGCGTTCCCTTCAGCGTGAGCGGCACCGCCACCGCGGATGCCTTTGCAGTGCTTTCGCCGGACCCCGACAGCGGTCTGCTGTTCCTGGCCGGAGAGACCAGCAAGGAAATTGTCTTTTCCCTCTTGAACAACGAATCCAACAAGAGGACAACCATCGAATTAACCCTCGGAGAACTCTCCCGGATCGGTCTGCGTCGGTCCGACGGCACCGGTCCCGATGCTCCCTTTCTGAATCCTCGAACGCTGCTCAACCGTCCTGACGACAAGGCTGCCCATTCCGTCACCCTTGTTTCCCCCCGTGCCTCGGCAGACGTGTGCAACCGCACTCCGCAAGTCCGGGACAAGCTGACCGAGGCCGCCGGGGTATCGTCCTGCGAGCAGGTGACTGTCGGGCACTTGGCCGGGTTGACACGGCTGGATCTGGCGGGGTCCGGCATCACGTGGCTCGGACAGGACGACTTCAGCGGGCTGATCGGCCTGCAAGCCCTGTATTTGAACAACAATTTCCTGAGAGATCTACCCCGGGGAGTGTTTGACGGATTGAGCAAACTGGAAACCCTGTGGCTGCAGGACAACTTCCTGACTGAATTGCCGGAGGGAATTCTTGACGACTTGGTCGACACCTTGGAGGACCTGCGCATCGATCCCCGGTTGAAATCCAGGCTCCTCTTCCATCTGACGAAACAGCATGCCGTCGCAGGCGCATTCGTGAGGGTGAGAGTGTGGTTGAGCCATGGGCTGCCGGTGGCCGTACGGGTCCCCTTTACGGTGAGCGGCACAGCTTCGACCCATGGATACGGGAGATTGTCACCCACCCCCGAAAGCGGACTTCTGTTCTTGGCCGGGGAACGGTCCCATGAGATTGAATTTGCTCTGTCCGAGGAGGCGAACGCCTTGGGCAAGACCGTCGTTCTGACCTTGGGTTCGACTTCCCGGATCGGTCTCAGGCGCTCCGACGGTGAAGGAAACGATGCGCCCGGACTGGCTTCCGATATCCTGCTGGATCGGCCCGCCGGCAGCGCCAGCCACACCGTCACAGTAACTGATCCCGACGAGCCGGCAATGGTATGCCAACGGACCCCTCTGGTGAGGGACAGGTTGATGCGCGCCACCGGGAATTCGACCTGTGGGGACGTCACCCTGGCCGATCTGTCCCGCGTAACACGGCTGGACTTCAGGAACTCCGAAATCAGCACCCTTGAAGCCCACGATTTCAAGGGGCTCAGTTCCCTGGAGTTTCTATGGCTAAGGAACAACAACCTGACGGAACTGCCGGAAGAGGTTTTTCAGGGTCTGCATAACGTGACCCATCTGACTCTGCAACGGAACTCCCTGAGCAGGTTGCCCAGGGGAGTGTTTCGGGGACTGCACTCTCTGAAGTCCCTTGGCCTGAACTACAATCGCCTGAGAACGTTGCCCGAGGGAATTTTCAGCGAGGCCAACGCTCTGGAAGATTTGACCCTGTATGGCAATTCCCTGAGCGCATTGCCCTCCGGAGCCTTTAGAGGACTGGGCAACCTGCGTGAGTTGCACTTGCATTTCAACCGCTTGAATTTCTTGCCGGAAGGGATCTTCCACGGGTTGAGCGCCCTGGAGGAATTGTCCCTGAGCGAAATTTCCCTTAGAAGGCTACCGCGGGGGATCTTTCGAGGGTTGCGCAACCTGAAGGGGCTGGGACTGGGAGACAACCAATTGAGCAACTTGCCGGATGGGGTCTTCAACGGACTCGGCAATCTGCAGTCCCTGGGGCTGAGCTACAACAACCTGAGGAGCCTGCCCCCGGGGATCTTCAGAGGACTCCGCAACCTCAGGGAGTTGTATCTGTGGGAAAATCCGCTCGGAGAACTACCCAGGGGTGTCCTTGACGATGCACTCGATACGCTGGGCGCCGACTTTCTCATGAGCTTTGGGTTGGGACTGGAAACCTATAGGCGCGGCAGAGGAATTTTGAGCGGAAGGCTGGTTGCACCCCGGCACTTGAAGGCCGATCTTGCCTTCGCTTCAACGGAACAGCGCGCGCTGGAGGGAGCAACCGTGAGAGTCCCGGTCGCCCTGAGCCGTGCGCTGCCTGTGGCGGTGAGAGTGCCCTATAACATTGGTTTCGGCGGGGCCGTGGTTCGTTTGACCGGTCTCTCACCCGAACCGGACGGCGGCCTGTTGTTTCGGGCCGGAGAGACCCGTCAGGAGATTTCCTTCACCTTGCCGCGACAGGTTGGCACCCAGGGGAAAAGGACAGTCATTCTGGATCTGGGCAAACCCTCGGAGATCGGCTTGCGCCGGTCCGACGGCCGGGGACCCGATGCTCCCTACCTCTTGACCGAAAACCTGGTCCTGCGTTCAGACCAGGGCGCCGTCCACACCGTCATGGTTTTCGATCACGATCCTCCGGATCGAGAGCCTTTCTGCCTGTCCCTGTGGGAGGGTGCTCCCTGCGGGACCGTTTCCACCATCCCGCACCTGTTCCTGGGTCCCGTGGGCGAGAGCATCGCCACCACCGAGCTCACCATCACCCACAAGGACCCCGCCCCGCCCGCTTGCGAAGTGGCCGCTCTTTTTCATCGAGGCACCTCGCCGGCTTCAGCGGCTTCGTTCAACGGTCGGTTCCTCTTCCGGAATGTTTTCCGCACCACCATCGCCAGAGGAGGAGCCGAGGTCCTGACCCTGTCGGCCCCTGACGCACGGGGGGCTGTAACCGGGGCCGTATACATCTTCACCCGTTCTCCCTGCACGGCCGACTCGCTTCACGTAAAGGGGCGCACCTGGCTCGAAAACCGGATCGATGGAGAGATCGACGAACTGTTTCCGCTGGATCCCCAGTCCCCGGAAGAGTGGCTGGGTGACGGGGATTGCCGAGTCCTGGCGGGTGTATTCGGTAATGGCGGCAATGTCGGGATTGCCGCCGTAACCACCCAGCCCGGGCAAGCCGCTCCGCCCGCGACCCGCATTCGATTTCAGGCATTCGATCTGCAAGGCAACTTCATTACCCGGGTGCCGGGCCTGGAGGTGTCGGGTGGCTCCCAGGCTGTCTCGCCCTGGCAGTTCGACCAGGCCACGTCCATCCGGATGTGCCTGGACGTTCCGGGGAAGAGCGGCTTCCAACTGGCCGTCACTGCTATCGGAGCCACGGTCAAGGATGCCGGGGTGCAATTTGTTACCGAGAGTTTACACGGGGGAGGAGGGTCTGGTGGCAACGGTTCCGATCCGTAAGCGTTTGGTGCAATGGTGACGAGATTGCGAATCCTATACGGCGTTGAAGCCGGCACGAGGACGGCGGTCCGGTTGCTGGTGATCCTGATTGCTCTCGCCTGCCCGGGTTCCTATCGTTCCCAGAACAGTCTGCCCAATCTCGAACCCTTTCAACCCGACGACTGGTCGGACGCCATCGTGGTCTCCGACCGGCAGGACACCAGCAC
>JAPPFQ010000541.1:9021-10945 GCA_028875135.1 Acidobacteriota bacterium | reverse complement strand
CTGGGGTTCCAGCAGCCGCGCCAGCCAGACTTCACCCAGGAACAGGACGGGATAGGAGACCGCCATGCGCAGAAGCATGAGCGAGGCGCCCTGCATGGTCTTGGCGGACACCGGGTGGACATCAGCCATGGATTTGCCGGGATCGAAGAGCCGGGGCTGCTTGTGAAGGTCGTCAGTCGTCCAAGGAGCCGAGTATATCCAAGTTGGTGCCCTTTTCTACAGTACTGTATAATTCTCTGCGGTGACGCTCCATGGAGACACCCTACAAGGTGGTTTACTTCTGCGACGCCGTCTTCCTGGGTGGCGCTGAAGCCTACCTCAAACTGCTGGTCCCGGGAATTCCCCAAGAAGAGTACCGGCCTCGGGTGGTGCTATCTCCCCTCCCGCAGATGGCTCCGCTGGCGCGGTTTTTTGACGACCAGGGCATCCGCGTCGATGAAGTCGACTGTGCCAACCGGTCCCCGTTCAAGGTCTTCCTGAAATCCTATCGCTATTTCCGGCTACAGCAGCCCACCATCGTTCATTTCAACCTGAACAATACCTTCAGCTGCTTTGTACCGATTCTGGCGGCCTACTTCAGCCGGGTGCCCCGCAGGCTGGCGACCGAGCACCTGGATCTGCAGCTGGCCATCGGAAAACGAGCCGGCGTACGTACCAAGAAGTTCGTCAAACGGGTCATGACCTTTTGCCTCGACTACACCATACCCGTGTCTCAGGCCAACAAGCAGCTTCTGGTTCAGGACTACCATGTGAATCCTTACCGGTTGAAGCTGATTCTCAACGGAATCGACGTGAATCGCTTTGCCTTTTCCGAGTCGGGCAGAGACGCCGTTCGCCAGAGCCTTGGAATCGGTCCGGAACAGACGCTGGTCGGCACGGTGGCGCGCTTTAACTTTCAGAAGGGCCATCAGTACACGGTAGATGCGATCCCGGCCATATTGAAGTCCTGTCCTCAAACCCGCTTCCTGTTCGTCGGGGAAGGGCCGACTCAGGCCAGGATGGCTGATCGAGTGCGCCGGTTGGGATTGGAGCCATACGTCACCTTTGCGGGAGCTCGGGAGGACATCCCCGAGATTCTTTCCGCTCTGGACATCTTCCTGCTCACTTCCCTCTATGAGGGACTCCCGCTTTCCATACTCGAGGCCATGGCGGTGGGTTTGCCGGTGGTCGCAACTTCGGTCAGTGGAACACCCGAAGCGGTAACGGACGAGCACACGGGGGTGCTGATCCCTCCCGCGGACTCCCAAGCCGTGGCTTCGGCCGTGGCCCGGCTGGCTCGGGATCCCGGATCGCGTCGAAGAATGGGGGCGAATGGCCGCGAGCTGGTCCATCGGCGATTCGACAAGTCGCTGATGGTTCGCCAAGTCGAGCATATCTATCAAAACCTGGTCGATCCCCATCGGCGGCTGAAGACCGTCGCCGACTCCCCCGGTTCGGGTCGCCGCCGGGCTTCTCTGATCGTCCTGACCTGGAACAAGCGGGAGATTCTCAAGGAGGCTCTGGACGCGCTGGTCGAAGCTGTCCGCCATGATGGCGGTGACCACGAGATCATTCTGGTGGACAACGGAAGCACCGACGGCACTCAGGATTACGTGCGCACGCACTACCGGAACATTCGGCTGATCGAGCTGAAAAAGAACTATCGGTTTAGCCGCGCCAACAACATCGGGGTTCAATGCGCCCGCAATGAGGTCGTAGTTCTGCTGAACAACGACGTGATTGTCCAGCCCGGGTTCCTGGCGCCTTTGCTTGAGGGGTTTGAACAGCCGGACGTCTTTGCGGTCACATCACAGATCTTCAACTATGAATCCGGCAGGACCCGCCTGGAAACAGGCAAGACGTTTGGGATGATGATGTTCGGCTGCATGCACGTGGGACATACCCGGCCCGCTCCGGTCGATGAGGTGCGCCGGTACGTGCCCGC
>JAPPFQ010000541.1:0-9011 GCA_028875135.1 Acidobacteriota bacterium | reverse complement strand
CCTTTTATGCCCATGGCGGCTCCAGCGCCTACGACCGGCAAAAGTTCCTGGAACTGGGCGGTTTCAGCGAAATTTACAATCCCGCCTATGTGGAAGACGCCGACTTGTCCTATCGGGCCTGGAAGTCCGGTTACCGCGTGCTTTTCTGCCCTGCCAGCCGAGTGGTCCACAAGCATCGCAGCACCAACGCCACCGAGATGGGAAACCCCAGGATCGACTATCTGATCGCCCGGAATCTGTTCGTCCTGTTCTGGAAAAATGTCACTTCGGCAGGATTGTTCTTGAGCCATCTGGTGAAGTTGCCCTTCCGCTTCCTGCTCGATATCAGTCGAGGCCGTCTCGGCATCCTGCGGGCTTTCGCCGGTGCTCTGCTCAAGGTTCCTGAGGTGGTCTGGAACCGCCTGGTCAGCCCGTCGCCAAGACGCCTGTCGGATCAGGAGGCCATTGCCGCCATCCACCACTGGTTCTTCTACCGGCACCGTTATCTGACCAATGGAAGCCGGCCGGCCGGCTCTCGAAAAATCCTGGTGGTCTCAAAGCGACTTCCCAGGTTGGGCGTGGACGGCTCCTGGATTCTGGTGAACCTGCTCAAGGGGCTTTCAGCCCGAAATGAGATCACGCTGCTCTCCTTTATCGAAACCAGCCAGGATCAAGCCCATGTCGACCGATTGAAGGAGTTTTGCAAGGAGGTTCGTACCATCACCCTCTATCCCTACCACCGGGAGCTCAAGAGCGCTTTTCTGTTCTCAAAGCTTTTGGCAGTGTTTCATGCCTGCCTGATGATGCGCAGAGAGGTGCGCAACGAGTTGAGAAATGGAGATTACGATCTGGTGCAGTGCGAGTACCTGCACACCTTGAACTTCATCCCGGACCTTCGCCACTATCCCAGCCTGCTCACCCACCACGAAGTTCTCAGCCTGGTTTATGAGCGACTCTTCCGCAGGGCCGCCACCTGGACGGAGAAGCTTTCGGCCTTCCTCAAGTGGCGACTGATGCGGGTCTACGAACGACGGCTTTGCCGCAAAGTCCGGTCGGTGGTGGCCCTGTCGGCCGTCGACCGGGACTATCTGAGCAGGCGGCTGAAGGTGGACCGCCCCTGCCTGGCTCAAAGCGGCGTTGACGTGGACTTTTTCAGGGCCAGGCCGGATGTCGGCGAGCGACCGAACAGCCTGATTTTTGTGGGTTTCTTCAAGCATCCGCCCAACGTGCAGGGAATGTCCTACTTCTTCCGGGAAATCTGGCCGGGGATTCTGGAAGAGGCTCCCGACGCCACCCTTACCGTCGTGGGGCGATCGGCTCCCGACCATCTCCTGGCCCACAGCCGGAAGGGTCGGGTCGAGTTTCTGGACGGAGTGGAGGACCTCCGCCCCCTGCTTTCCAGTCACGCCGTCTTTGTCGCCCCCATCGTCAGTGGCGCAGGTCTTCGCGGCAAGCTTCTGGAGGCCATGGCCATGGGAAAGGCCGTGGTGGCGACCCGGCTCTGCCTGGACGGATACGGATTTCACCATGATCGGGAGCTGATGGTTGCCGATTCCTCTGCTGAATTCCTCCAACATACCCTGGAACTGTTGAGGGATCCCCTCAAGCGCCGGCGCTTGGGTGACAACGCCCGGGCCCGCGTAGAAGGTGAGTACAGTTCACCCCGCTTTACCGCCGACTACGAGAAGCTGTACGCTGACTTGTCCAGTGTTCCGAGACAGGACAATAGTACTCGATGAGCCGGATGTCGATCGTCATCGTCAACTACCGGTCCGGGCGGGAACTCGCCTCCTGCCTCCGCAGCGTGGTCCGGCATGCGGGGCAACTGGACTACGAGATCTTCATCGTCAACAATGACCGCCCTGAAGACCTGTCTCCCGTCTCAGACCCGGCATCGGCTCGCATCCATGTGATTCAAAACCGTTCCAACCGCGGATTTGCCGCCGCCGCCAACCAGGGGTATCGTCAGGCTCGGGGGCCCCTTCTGTTGCTTTTGAATCCGGATGTGCGGATCGAGGCCGGAGCGCTGGAGATACTGGCGGACACCCTGGAGCAGCACCCCGATGCGGGTGTGGTTTTGCCACGACTCAACAGCTTGGACGGCGGCCTTCAGTACTCCTGCCGGCGTTTTTACACCCTTCCCACCCTGCTGCTGCGGCGCGCCCCCTTTCAGCGTCTCTGGAGGAACCATCCCGGGCTGCGCCGCCATTTAATGGCGGACTGGGACCACCGGAGCTTGTCTGAAGTGGATTGGGGGCTGGGGGCCGCCATGTTGGTCCGCAGGGCAGCCACGGAATCGAATGCTCACCTTATGGATGAGCGGTTTTTCCTCTACTTCGAGGACGTGGACCTGTGCAAGAGCATGTGGGACCGGGGCTGGAAGGTGATCTACAATCCCGCAGCCCGCATGGTGCACAGCCACCGCAGGGACAGCGCCAGGGGCTGGCGGTTGGGCGCCAAGCGGCATCACCTGTTCAGTCTGTTGAAGTTTCTGTGGAAGCACCGGCTCAGGTTGGGCAGGTGCTCGAAAAAAGGTGGGAACGCATGAAACACGACGCCTCTTGGCGTCAGTCCCCGGCGGCAACCGTTTTTCGAGATGGTATCGGCTGCCTGGGGAGAAATGCCGGCCATGTACGATGTAGAATGGCATTTGACCGCCGCCGGGTGCCAGGGCCGTAAGAGTTGTCCCTGACCGGCGGGCAATTGAATACGTCTGCGGGCGTCTCTTCCGATGATACGTGCCGAACAGTGCTCGATCCTGAAGATTCGGGATATTGCGGTGACCCCGGCAACTTTCCTCTCACCCATGGCCGGCTTGACCGACAGCGTATTTCGTCGCCTCATCAAGCGGTTGGGCGGTTGTGGCCTGGTGATGACCGAGTTCACCAGCGCCGAGGGTCTTACTCGGCACTCGGTGAAGAGCCGGAGGATGCTCTTCTACCACGAGGAGGAGCGTCCGGTCACCGCCCAGCTCTTCGGATCGGACCCGGCGCGTCTGGCGGAAGCCACCCGGATGGTGGAGGACCTGGGCTTTGACGCCATCGATCTGAACCTGGGCTGCCCGGCAAAAAAGGTTGTGAAGGCGTGCGGGGGATCGGCCCTGCTTCGGGAACCCAAGCTGTTGGAGCGAATCCTCAAGGAGATTCGGGCGGCGGCGCGGATTCCTTTCACCATCAAGATCCGCTCCGGCTGGAGCGAGTCGCAGATTGTGGCTCTGGAAGTGGGTCGAATGGCGGAGGACCTGGGAGTCGAAGCCATCACCCTGCATCCGCGAACCCGAGTCCAGGGGTTTTCCGGTAAGGCCGACTGGCGCATCATCGCCCGCCTGAAGGCTCACCTCGGGATTCCCGTCATCGGCAACGGAGATATCGTTTCCGCGGCCGATGCCATGCGGATGCGGAAAGAGACGGGTTGCGACGGAGTCATGGTTGGCCGGGGCGCCTTGACCAACCCCTGGATTTTCCGGCAGATCGGCGAAACCGAAGGTGGGAGTCCGATGACGCTCCCGGACGTCGGCGACAAGTACGACCTGATCAAGCGTTACTTTTCGCTGCTGTTCGAAGAGGAAACTCCGGGAGCCATTGGGAAGATGAAGCAGTTTGCCTCCTGGTTTACCCACGCCATCCCCCGAGGGGCCGCCCTTCGCAAAGCCATCTATGAGTCCCGCAGCGAGAGGGAAGTCATGGACCGGATCGAGGAATTCTTTCAGAGGGCGCTGGTGGCGGCGCCCCAGACCTGATCCGCATTTCTCGATCAAGGTGAAACATCGTGACCGATTCCGGCAGAGATTCCATGAAACACCTGGAAGAACAACTGGGGGCGGGCACCTACTACAAGCGCAACCTGGAATTGGTTCGGGGACAGGGAGCCCGCCTGTGGGACGCGGAGGACAGGGAGTTCATCGATTGCTTGGGGGGCCAGGGGGCAGCCAATCTGGGCCACGCCAATCCCCGGGTGAATCAGGCCATTCGGGACCAGGCCGAGAAACTGTTGGTGTGCAGCGAGCTCTTCTATCACCGGGAGAGAGCCCGGCTGCTGGAAAACCTGGAGCGGCTCACTCCGAGCAGCATCCAGCGGTTTTTCTTGTGCAACTCCGGCTCGGAGGCCATAGAGGTGGCCTTGAAGTTTGCCCGGCTGGCGACTGGACGCTACGAGATCGTAGCCGCCATGCGCGGGTTTCACGGCAAGACCTTCGGGGCTCTGAGCGCCACCTGGAGCAAGGGCTATCGACTTCCCTTCGAGCCCCTGGTTCCGGGGTTCACCCACGTTCCCTTCAACAGTCGGCAACGGGCCTGCGACGCCATCAGCCAACGTACGGCGGCGTTCCTGGTGGAGGTCGTCCAGGGAGAAGGGGGCGTCCGGCCCGGCACCCTGGATTTCCTGCTGGACGTGCAGGACCGCTGTACCGAAGTCGGGGCCATGTTTGTCGTGGACGAAGTGCAGACGGGATTCGGCCGAACCGGCCGCATGTTTGCCTCGGAACACTTCGATCTGTTCCCCGATCTGTTTTGCATGGCCAAGTCCATGGGTGGAGGACTTCCCATCGGGGCCACCGGAATGAGTCAGGAGGTGGCCTCCCGACTCTTCAAGCTGGCCCACAGCTCTACCTTTGGAGGAAATCCCCTGGCCTGCGCTGCCGCCAACGCGGCCATTAGCTACCTGGAGGATTTCGAGCTGCCCCAGCGGGCACACAAACTGGGAACGCGGTTCATGCAGCGACTGAGGGCCATCGGTTCCCCTCGAATTCGGGAGGTGAGAGGACTGGGTTTGATGGTTGGAGTCGAACTCAAGGAGAAGAGCGGGCCCTACATCCTCAAGCTCATGGAACGCGGAGTGCTGGCGCTGGCCGCCGGCCCCACGGTCATTCGCTTCCTGCCTCCCCTGGTAATCGAAGAAGAGGACCTGGATCGGGTCGTCGAGTTGACGGCCGAAGTTCTGCAGTAGCCGTCAGGATGCTGCAGCAACTGCACGGCCATGGACGTGCCTGGGCACTACTTGAGACAAGTCCGGCCCCGCCATGGTGGGCGGATCATTCGAGAGTGAAACAACGAATCTTCATGGCCTATCCGGAACAAGGAACCTGTCCCATTGATCCGGTACTCCGTATTAATTTTTTGAACATGGATGCACAGGATGCACAGGATCATCAGGACCCGACGCTGTTGCACCAGAGGTTGGCTCCGGCGATGACCGCGAGCGGATTTGCGGATGTCCAGGACTGCTAGCCAGCCACCTCCAGAAAAAATCCTGTGCATCCTGTGCATCCATGTAAATTAATCATTGACCCATGCGTGGCTTGGAACCGGTTTCCTTCTACCCGGCGCAAGGCGTTTGTTTCCGGTAAGTGACGCCCCCGCCCTGACGACGGGGCGGATCCTTCGAGGAAGAAACTGCCGATCGTACTTAAGGACGAACCACAAATGGACACGAATAGACACAAATACGGATGGCCCTCTTTCAGCTTCGAGTTTATAAGTTGTGGGCTTGACCATTACCCTCGTATGCAACTACTCGCCGTGCCTGAGATTCTGGAAGGCAAGCGATTTGACACGCCTGGAGCAGTGGGTAAGGGCGATCCTCAAAAGCGTATGGACCTGCGTTAGAAGCATGAATCGTAATGGAAATGTCATCAGCTCTACAGACCGCGCCCATGCGTGGAAACTGCAAGATGCAGCAGAATTATTGCGACAAAGTGCCGAAATTTTAGAAGCTACGGCCAGGGATCTCAGAGCCCCAGAGGACTTTCCCCGCCAGCACCAAAGGTGTACCCGCTGGAGATTGAGATACGCCGCGAGAGAGAAGGCAAAAAGCGAGAAACAGGAAGTTCGCAAAAAGGTTGGAGAAGCTCTGAGGCTGATCCCAAAAGACCCAATGGTTACAAAGGTTTAAGCCCATAACTTAAAACCGCTCTTTTATCTTTGTTTCAGACCAGCTTCCTTGAAGCCGACGATGGCCTATTCCGAATTACAGTTGTTGCAGCGGATGTTGAATATCCCCAGCCCGTCCGGTCAGGAATCCCGGCTGGCCCGCTTTTTGGTCGACACCATGACGTCCATGGGGTTTCGCGCCTACCTGGACGGGGTGAGCAACGCCATTGGAATCGCCGGGGAGGGGCCCAGGACCATCGTGCTGCTGGGACATATCGATACGGTGGCGGGAGACCTTCCCGTCAAGATCGAAGGCGGCCGGCTCTATGGAAGGGGATCGGTGGATGCCAAGGGCCCCATGGCCTGCTTCATTGCCTCGACCCGGCGCCTGATGCAGGAGCTCGACGGGCAGGGGAAAAGGATCGTGATTGTCGGCGCCGTGGAGGAAGAGGCGGCTACCTCTCGCGGGGCCCGGCAAGCCCTTTCCGACCTCGACCCACCCGACTATTGCGTGATCGGGGAGCCCAGCGGCTGGAGTGCGGTGACCCTGGGATACAAGGGCCGGCTGCTGCTGGACTATCGGCTGCAGGTTCCGCTCAGTCACACGGCCGGTCAGGAGCGATCGGCCTGTGAACAGGCGGTTGACTTCTGGTCCGAGGTTGGGAGCTGGTGTGACCGGTTCAACGCGGGGAAGTCGCTTTTCGGCAGTCTGCAGGCATCCCTGCGTTCCTTCAACTCCAGCAGCGACGGCATCCATGAAACCGTCGACCTGCGACTGGGATTCCGCCTCCCGGTGGGCTTCTCCCTGCAATCCCTGGAAGATTTCCTGTCGCGGACGGCCCAACCGGCCCAAGTCTCGTTCTCGGGTCGGGAGGCCGCGGTGAGGCGGGACAAGTCGAACCCACTGGTCAGGTCGTTCCTCAGATCGATCCGCGATTTTGAGGGTCGGCCAAAGTTTAAGCTCAAGACAGGAACCGCCGACATGAACGTGGTGGCGCCCTTCTGGAAGTGCCCCATGGTGGCCTACGGGCCCGGTGATTCAAGCTTGGACCATACACCCTGGGAACACCTGGAGATTGCCGAGTACAGGCGGTCAATCGACGTGCTAGAATCCGTTTTACGACTTCTGTAGCCGCACCGCAGAACAGCATCCCTTCCGCGAAGGTGGCCAGTGACCGAGCCCGTCCTGGGAACAGCCGAGGTCTTGACCAGTTCCGAGGTGACCGCCAAGGAGCGTCGGCTCGGCGAGATTCTGAGGGAACTGGAGTCGGTGGTGGTGGGCTTCAGCGGAGGGGTGGACAGCGCCTACCTGGCCTACATGGCCAACCGGGTTCTGGGTGACAAAGCGCTCTGCGTGACTGCCGTCAGCCCTTCCTATCCCGCTTTTCAAAGGAAGGAAACAGCCGAATTCGCCTCTCGCTTTCAGCTCCGCCACCTGGAGATTCTCACGGACGAAGTGGAGGATTCCCGCTACCGGGAGAACTCGCCGGATCGCTGTTATTTCTGCAAGAGCGAGCTGTTTTCCAAGCTGCAGGCGCTAGCCCGCCAGAGGGGCTTTCGCGCGGTAGCCGATGGCACCAACCGGGACGACCGAAGCGACTATCGGCCGGGGCGGCGCGCTGCCCGGGAGTATCTGGTTTGCAGCCCCCTCTCGGATGCCGAAATGAACAAAGTCGAGATCCGGGAGCTGTCCAGGCGGGCGGGCCTGCCTACCTGGAACAAGCCCGCCTTGCCTTGCCTCTCCTCCCGATTTCCCTACGGCACTTCCATTACCCCGGAGAAGTTGTCGATGGTGGAGCGCGGCGAGGAGATCCTGCGGCACTTCGGGTTCAGGGTTTTTCGGGTGCGGTACCACGAAGCCCTGGTCCGGCTGGAGTTTTCCCCGGAAGAATTGCCCAGGGCTCTGGATATGGGGATGGCTGCCCTGTTGACCAAGGAATTCAAGGCCTTGGGCTTCAAGTTCATAACACTCGATCTTGAGGGTTACCGCTCGGGCGCACTCAACGAGGTTCTGCCTTTGCATCCGTCACAAAGACCGTCCTGACCGGCGACCGGATCAGGCCGGCTCTCCCCGGTGACGGCCAAGCGGCAAAGCGATGAAAGTTCTCGTCATTGGATCGGGTGGGCGCGAGCACGCCCTCGCCTGGAAGATCGGTCGTTCGCCTCTTGTCGAAAGGGTCTTCTGCGCCCCTGGAAACGGCGGAACGGCTTCCATCGCAGACAATGTGACCTTGGCCGCGGACGACCTGCCCGGGTTGACCCGATTCGCCCTCGATCGTTCCATCGATCTTACCGTCGTCGGCCCGGAACTACCCCTGGTCCTGGGGATTGTGGATCGTTTCCGGTCCCACGGGCTCTCAATCGTCGGACCCACCGCCGCCGCGGCCCGTCTTGAGGGGAGCAAGATCTTTGCCAAGGATTTCATGAAGCGACACCAGGTGCCCACCGCGGCCTGCGTGGTCTGCAACTCCTTCGAGGAATCCATGGGGGCAATCCGCCGGGGCGATCTCGGCTTTCCGCTGGTCGTCAAGGCTGACGGGCTGGCGGCGGGGAAGGGAGTAGTCATTGCCCGGGACCGGCAGCAGGCGGAATCGACGGTGGAGCAGATGATGCGCCGGCGCGTCTTCGGCGAGGCCGGCGAGAGAGTCTTGCTGGAGGAGTGCCTGAGGGGCCGGGAGGCCTCTTTTCTGGTTTTCTCCGATGGGGAGCACTTCCTGCCCATGGTCCCTTCCCAGGATCACAAGAGGGTTTTCGACCGGGATAGAGGTCCGAACACCGGTGGCATGGGCGCCTACTCGACCGATGGAATTCTCTCTTCAGAGGAGCAAAGGGAGGTGGTTGAAGCTATTGTCGGGCCGACCATCCGGGGCATGGCGGCCGAGGGAAACGAATTCACAGGAGTCTTGTATGTCGGCCTGATGCTGACGCCGGACGGCATCAGGGTTCTGGAGTACAATGTCCGTTTGGGCGATCCCGAGGCCCAGCCGGTTCTGTTTCGCCTGGAGAACGACCTGGTGGAGGTGCTGCAGGCCATCCACGGACGGACCCTGGATTCGGTGCGGTTGCGGTGGGATTCGGCCTGCAGTGTCTGCGTGGTGCTGGCCTCCGGCGGTTACCCCGGAAAATATCCGACCGGCAAGCCGATTCGAGGGATTGACGATGCCG
>JAPPFQ010000283.1 GCA_028875135.1 Acidobacteriota bacterium | reverse complement strand
GGCTAGCCGTTTCCCAAAAAAATCCTGTGCATCCTGTGCATCGATGTCAATGTATGGATTGCACAGGGGACCCGGGTTTACCGCCGCGCGGCAAAATAGCCTCGGGTCTCGGCCGCCACGATCCCGCTCAGGCCCAGCAGGCCGATCAGATTGGGCAGGACCATGCTGCCGATGGTCACGTCCAGAAACGTCCACAGGGTCTCCAGGGAGAGCATGGGTCCCAGAAAGGTCAGGCAGACCCAGATCAAGCGGTACCAGGGCACAAAGCGACCGTGGCCAAAGAGGTATTCCAGGGCCTTCTCCGAATAGTAGTTGTTGCCCAGGATGGTGGTAAAGGCGAAGAGGGGCAGCGTCAAGGCGACAATCACGTCCCCGTGCAGCCACAAGGGAAGGCCCTCCCGGAAGGCGGCCGTTGTCAGGGCGGCGCCGCTGGCTCCGCTTTTCCAGGCCCCGGTTCCCAGGATGATGAAGCCGGTGACCGAACACACCACCAGCGTATCGATGAAGGTCTGAGTCATGGAAACCAGGGCCTGGGTCACCGGATGGCGGGTCTGGGCGGCAGCGGCGGCGATTCCGGCCGTGCCCATGCCGCTCTCGTTGCTGTTGACGCCGCGGGCCACGCCATAGCGGACGGCCCTCAGGACGGTGGCGCCGGCAAATCCCCCCACGGCCGCGGCGGGCGTGAAGGCTCCCCGGAAGACCTCCGCCAGCACCGAGGGAATCGCCTGCCAATGCAGCGCCAGGGCCAGCAGGCCGGCCGCGCAATAGATGACGATCATGGTGGGCACCAGGGCGCTGGCTGCCCGGGCGATGCTGCGGATGCCGCCCAGGATGACCACCGCGGTGGCGGCGGCCGTAACGGCGCCGGTCCAGAGGATGGGCACTCCCAGTCCGGCCTGCATGGCGTCGGCGATGGAGTGGGCCTGCGTCATGTTGCCGCCCACGGTGAGGGTGAAGGCTGCCAGAAAGGCATAGAGGGCGGCCAGCACCGGCTGATTGAAGCCCCGGCTCAGGTAGTGCATGGGCCCGCCCGACATTTCGCCGCGCGGGCCCAGGATGCGGTACTTGACCCCCAGCAGGGCTTCGGCGAACTTGGTGGCCATGCCCACCAGGCCGGTCACCCACATCCAGAACAGGGCCCCGGGGCCTCCCGAGACGATGGCGGTGGCCACCCCGGCGATGTTTCCGGTGCCCACCGTGGCCGACAGGGCGGTCATCAGGGCCTGGAAGTGAGTGACGTCACCCCGGGCGCCACTCTCCTTGCGGGTCACCAGGGCCAGGTAGAGGGAGGACCAGAGCCTTCGGAACTGCAGTCCCCGCAAGCGGACGGTCAGGAACAGGCCCGTGCCCACGGTCAGGGCCAGCATCGGGGGGCCCCAGACCAGGTTGGCCAGCGTTTCCAGGAACTCTTGCAGGTGCACGGGCGCTCTCCTTGACCCCCGGCGGAGCCTCAAGGTAAATTATAGGCTGCGTTTCCCACCTAATCCGCTGACTGGGAGCTGCCGGTGCTTGTACTCCCCCGCCGTCCATCCTTGGCCAACCGCACGTCCGACAATTCCTGGAACGCCCGAAAGTGGGTGGTGGCCCTGGCGGGGTGGGTGCTCTGTTCCGCTTTGGCGCCCGATGGGGGCACGCTGGCCGCTGAGGCGCCGCCCGCCGAGCCCGGGGCGCCGGAGTTGCGCTCCCTGTTTCCGGTCAGTGTACAGCGGGGAAGGTTACTCGAGTTGGAAGTCCGGGGCAAGGACCTCGAAAAATGCTATGGAGTGTGGTTCGCGACCGGGGGACTGAGCGGCGAGGTCACCCGGATCGAGGGAATGCAGTTCCGGGAGAAGAAAAGCCTGCGGGCAGCGAAGGTTTGGGTTCAGGGGCAGCGGGTGTCCTTGCGGGTTCAGGTGGAATCGGAGGCGCCGCTGGGGAAGCACGAGCTCCGGTTGGTTACTCCGGCCGGAGTTTCCAACGCCTTGGGGATGGTGGTGGTGGACGAGCCGGTCAGCCTGGAGGCTCCCGGGCCGCATGCTAGTCCGGCCCAAGCCCAGTCCCTCGAGGTCCCGGCCCTGCTCAACGGCAGGCTGAGCCGGCACGGCGAGGTCGACTTCTACTCCTTCCAGGCTTCAAGCGGCGACAGGCTGGTCATCCAGGCCCTCTCCAACACCACTGTCACCAAGTTCGACGGGGTTCGCCTGACGCTTTACAAGGAAGGGGGCAGTTGGTTCGACCCGGAACGGCCCGAGCGGCTGCTGTTTTCTCCGCGGTCGCGAATCACCCACCTGTGCCGGGACTCCGGGCGTTACCTGGTTGAGGTCAGCTCCAACCTGGGCGTTGGGGGCCCCGATTTCTTCTACCAGCTTCGGGTGGCGACTTCCCAGCAGGCCGGCCCCGGGGCGCCGGAGGTTGCGCTCATCCCCCCATCGGCCCTGGCGGAAATCGAGCAGCCGTTTCGCCGCAAGCTGGACCCGTCCCGGTTGGACTGGCTGGAATCGCGAACCGTCCCGGCCGGGAAGGCCCGGGAGAACGGAAGTCCGCAAGCCGCGGCCGGCGCAGGCTCGACCGGCCCATCCTCCGGCTCGGGCGCTTCACCGGAGAGAGCGGCGCCTGCCAAAGCCGCCGGGAACGGATTGCTGAGCGAAGCGGAGCCCAACGACCTGCCGGAGCAGGCCGCCCCGATCCTTCCGCCCCAGCTTCTGGAAGGAGCCATCCAGAGTCCCGGAGACGTGGATTGGTTCCGGTTCGAAGTGAAGTCGGGGACCTCTCTGGCCCTGGAGCTGGAAACACCCGAGGCCGCCCCGCCCCGATTCAATCCCCGGGTGGCCGTGCTGGATGGGGACGGCCGGGAAGTGTTGACCAACTATTTCAGAAAGATCGCGGGTGACGGCGACGACTGGGTGCGGCTCATCCAGGCCAAGACCCTCTATACTTTCGACAGGGCGGGCCTCTACAAGCTGCAGGTACGCGACATCACCCCTCGATCGGGGGAGCCGGCTTTCCGCTACCGCCTGCTGCTGCGACCCCAGGTTTCCCACGTGGGCCGGATCGAGGCCACGCCGGAGGTGGTGAACCTGCGGCCGGGGCAGGCCAAAAAAGTCACCATTCTCTCCGATCAGGAGGAGGGCTTCGGCGGCGACATCCTCTTCAGCGCCGCCGGCCTGCCCAGCCGGGTGCAGTTTCTTCCGGGCGCAGAGGTCGAGCCCCACAAGGAGCCCCCTCTTCCCGAGATTCACAAGGAGCGGTTCGTGCCCAGGAACCAGACCACCACCGTGCTGCTGGCGGCGGCGCCCGGGGCGCCCTCGACCCGGATGCCGAAGCGGGTCCGCCTCAGCGCCCGTCCCGTGGTCGAGGGCAAGGTGGGTGATGCGATCGCAGCCGGTGACTTGTTGGTGATGGTGTTGGGAGAGTGACTTTCAAATGAAGCCAAGACGCAGTCCCGTCCTGTTGTTGGGGATCCTGGTCGCAGCCGGATCCATTGCGCTCGGGGCCGAAACTCGCGAACCGGAGCTGCTGTCGGTCCGGATCGTGCCCGAGGCGGTGGAGCTGGAGGGGGCGGGAGCTGCCCGACAACTCTTGGTGATGGGCAGCTACAGCGACCGGTTGGAGCGGGATGTGACCTCGCTCGTCCGGTGGGAATTTTCCGATGCCGGCGTGGCTAAGGTCTCCGCCGACGGGCGGGCAAAAGCCCTGGCCGAGGGCGTCACCGATGTGACGGCCCGCCTGGGGGCACGGTCGGCCACCGTGCGGCTCCGGGTGAATGGCGCCGCTGAGCGGCCGCCCCTGAGCTTCGCCTGGGATGTCGAGAAGCTCTTGACCCGGCGGGGCTGCAACGACACCCATTGCCATGGAGGGGTGAAGGGAAGAGGAGGGTTCAAGCTCTCTCTCTACGGCATCTACCCGGAGGAGGACTACCGCTGGATCGTCAAGGGGGGGACCTACCAGGTGCTGTCTCCCGATCCGGGGACCCAGATTCCGAGAATCGACCGGGAGGAGCCTGAAAAGAGCCTGCTGTTGAGGAAGCCGGCCCTGGCCGAGCCCCATCAGGGTGGACTGCAGTTGCCGCCGGAATCGGAAGATTACAGGACGCTGCTGCGATGGGTGAAGGAGGGAGCGCCTTTTCAGCCGGCCCCAGCCCCGAGCCCCGAGGTCAGGGCCATCGAGGTCTACCCGGCCGAGGCCGTGCTGGAGGTGGGAGGCGGGCAGCAGTTGCTGGTCAGCGCCCTGCTCGAGAATGGGACCCGCCGGGATCTCACCGGCCAGGTGCGCTACCTGGCAGACAACAGCGACGTGGCCGAGGTCGAACCGGAGGGCCGACTGCGGGGAGTGCGTCCCGGGGAAACCTTCGTGACCGTTCGGACGGCCGGCCATTCCACCACCGCCCGGGTCAGCGTCATCGGGGAGACCCTGGCCCGATATCCCGGCGTTCCCGCCAACAACTTCATCGACCGCCTGGTGTTCGACAAGCTGAGCCGGCTGCATCGGATCCCCTCCCAGCTTTCCGGCGACGCGGAATTCCTGCGGCGGGTGTGCCTGGACTTGACCGGCACGCTGCCCCCGCCCCGAAGAACCAGGGAGTTTCTACAGAGCACTGACCCCGACAAGAGGAAAGAGCTGGTCGATACGCTCCTCGAGACCCCCGAGTTCGTGGATTATTGGACCTATCGGTTGTCCCAGTTGTTCCGGGTGGCTCTCTTCGAGAACGGCATCAACCTGCAGTGGACCGAGGCTTACTGGGAGTGGATTCGCGGCCACGTCGCCGGCAACACTCCTTACGACCAGGTGGCCCGCGAACGCATCGCCGCCATCGGCTACAGCGCGCCTTCCAGGCACTTCCTGCCCAATGGGGAGGTGCGCTATCCGCAAAACAAGATGGCCGAAGAGGTCAGGGTCTTCCTGGGGCGCCGGCTGGACTGCGCCGAGTGCCACAACCACCCCTTCGAGGCCTGGAGCCAGGATCAGTTCTGGGGACTGGCCGCATTCTTCGGGCGCATGAACCTGGTGGGAGGCCGGGGGGAGGAGGTGGGCACGGTCATCTTCGAGGACCCGACCGGCCAGGAGGTGGACCTGTTTGTCAAGGGCAGGAGCCGGAAAGTGCTCCATCCGCGCACCCGGGAGGAGGTGTTTCCGGCCTTCCTGAACGGCTCCCTCCTGCCGGAGACGGACCGGGCCGACCCGCGGGTCAAGCTGGCCGAGTGGATCACCACCCATCCCTATTTCGCCGAAGCGGCGGTCAACCGGATATGGAGCCACTTTTTCGGGCGAGGCATCGTGGAGCCGGTGGACGATTTCCGCGCGGCCAATCCCCCCACCCATCCCGGGTTGCTGGCGGCCCTGGCGAAGGACTTCCGGGAACACGACCATAATCTTCGCCGCATGATCCGGACCATCGTCGCCTCCAGGACCTACCAGCTCAGCAGCCGGCCCAACCGGACCAACCGGGAGGACCGCACCCACTACTCTCACGCGCTGCCGCGGGCCCTGGACGCCGAGGTGCTCTTCGATGCCATCGCCACGGTGACGGGGGTTCCCCTGATCCTGGAGCAGGAGAGCTACGGCGACGGCGAGGGCAGGCTGCCTCCAGGCACCCGGGCCATCAACGTCAAGCTGCCCGACGTCTTCCGCTCCCGGATTCTGGACAACTACGGCAAGGCCCCCCGGTCCATGCTCCCTGAGAAGAGGCCGCGTCCCAACCTGAGCAGGGCCCTGCACAGCCTGGCCGGGACGACCTTTACCGAGCACCTGGCCCGGGAGGGAGGCATCATCGACCGCTTGATCGGTGGGGGCGGTTCGGACCGGGAGATCGTCGAGGAACTCTACCTGAGAGCGCTGGTGCGCTTTCCCGGGGAGGAGGAACGGGAACAACTGGAAGCCATGGTCGGCCGGCACTCCTCACGCCGCCAGGCCCTGGAGGATCTGTTGTGGGGGTTGCTGAATTCCCCGGAGTTTTACCATAACCATTGAGGATTTCCGGTAGACTGGCCTGTGTGGCTGCGCCGGCTCGGGAGCCGGGGTGGCGAGGCCGGAAACCGGAGGAGGTTGCACCCATGCGAAACATAGGGTGTCTGGCAAGTGACGACCCCATTCTGCGGCGGCGGGACTTCCTGCGAGTGGGGTCCCTGAGCCTGCTGGGCGTGAGCCTGAGCCAGTTCCTGAGGCTTCAGCAGGCCCTGGGCGGCACGGCGGCAACGGCCGGGGGCAAGGCCCAGTCCTGCATCCTGTTGTGGCTGGAAGGGGGACCCAGCCAGATCGACATGTGGGACCCCAAGCCCAACAGCTCGTTCAGACCCATCGCCACCAACGTGGCCGGCATTCAGGTTTCCGAGATGCTGCCCAAGACCGCCAGGCACATGGACAAGCTGGCCATCATCCGTTCCCTCCACACGCTGGAGAACAATCACCCCCAGGCCACCCACTACGCGGCCACCGGACACCTGCCCAATCCGGCCATGCGCTTTCCCAGCCTGGGCTCGATCGTGGCCAAGGAATTGGGTCCGAGGAACAATCTGCCGCCCTACGTCCTGCAGCCCGACACCGGCAACGACACCTTTTTCATCGACCATTTCGGGGCCGCCTTCGTGGGCAACCAGTATGATCCCATGGTGCTTCCCGACCCCAGTCAACCCGACTTCGAGGTCCCCGACCTGCGGCTGCCCAAGTCGATCACCCCCGAGCGCCTCCAGGATCGGCTCTCCTTTCGGAAGGTTGTGGAGAAGGTCTACCGGGACAAGGTGCAGAAGGCCGAATCGGGGCGGATGGACACCTTCACCCAACAGGCCCTCAAGATGGTGTTGAACCCCGCGGTCAAGGACGCCTTCGATCTCTCCAGGGAGTCCACCAAGACGAAGGAGACCTACGGGCTCCACGGGTTCGGCCAGAGCGCCCTGCTGGCCCGGCGGCTGGTGGAGGCGGGGAGCCGTTTCGTGACGGCTGCCGGATACAAGTACAACGAGTGGGACACTCACAATGACAATGACCGGCGGCACCGAGACATCCTGGTTCCACCCTTCGATCAGACTTTCTCGGCACTGCTGGAGGATCTGCACCAGCGCGGGCTGCTCCGGACCACCCTGGTGATCGCCATGGGAGAGTTCGGCCGGGGCCCCCAGGTGAACCCCGGAAACGGGCGCGATCACTGGCCCCAGTGCTGGTCGGTGGTGCTGGGCGGCGGCGGCATCGCCGGAGGCCAAACGGTGGGGGCCAGCGACGAACGGGGAGGCTATGTCGCCGATCGGCAGGTCACCATCGGGGACCTGTTCGCCACCGTCTACAAGGCCCTGGGCATCGACTGGGAAAAGACCTACATGACCCCCATCGGCCGGCCGATCAAGATCGCCAACTCCATCGGCGACGCCACCGGCGTTCCCATCAAAGAGCTGATCTGAAGGTGCCCGAGGGCGAAGGCGGCCCCGGCTGCCACCCCCGGCCCTGGATCGGCAATCCCCAATGCACATGGACCAATCTTCCACTCCCAGGGTGCTGCTGAACGACCGCCTGGTGGAGGCCGGCGAGGCGGTGATTCCGCTGGACACCGTGGCCTTCAAGTATGGGGCCATGGTCTTTGAAGGCCTGCGCGCCTACTGGAACCAGCAGACCCGTCAACTGAACGTCTTCCGGCTGGATGACCACTCCAGGCGCCTGGAGCAGTCGGTCCGGGTCATGCGCATGGATACGGACTTGACCGCCGGCGACTACAGCGCCGCCGTGGTGCGCGCCCTGCGGTCCAACCGGGTGCAGGCCACCTCTCATATTCGACAGATGGTTTACGTGGACGGACCTGGGGAGGCCTTCGGGACCGGTCCCGTCAGCCACGCCGTCATCGTGACTCCCAAGGGGGGATGGTTCGAGGGAAAGGAGTTGGGAATCCACGCCTGCATCAGCTCCTGGCAGCGGATCTCCGACAGCTCCATTCCCCCGCGAGTCAAGTGTGCGGCCAACTACCAGAACGCCCGCCTTTCGTTGCTGCAGGCCCGCCTGGACGGATATGACAGCGCCCTGCTGCTGAACGCGGCCGGCAAGGTCGCCGAGGAGCCCAGGGGCTGCGTCTTCCTCTGCCGAGGTGGGCAGGTGGTGACGCCGACCGTCACCAGCGACGTCCTGGAGAGCATCACCCGGGCCACCCTGATGCAGTTGTTTCGAGAGGTGCACGGGGCGGAGGTGATCGAGCGGGAGGTCGACCGCACCGAGTTCTACGTGGCCGACGAAGCCTTCGTCTGCGGCAGCGGCCTGGAGGTGGCCCCCATCCTGTCGATTGACCGCTTTCCTCTGGGGAATGGGAAGGCCGGCGAGCTGACCCTGGCCATACGCAACACCTACCTGCAAGTCACCCGGGGGGAATTGCCCCAGTACCGCCACTGGTTGACGGCCTGCTGAGCGCTGCGGGGGCTGCCGGTTCCGCAGGTTTCGCCACCTTCGGTAAGCCGATTCTCAATTCCCTTCGCCATCACAAGGTTTGACGCCGGATCTCAAGCTTTTCATTTCCCAATTCCAGGTGCAGGTACCCCCCCCTATTGCACCCATTGCACCGGACCGATCCGTGAATGGAGTTCGAACAGTATGGATATGAACCCAAAATGAAATAAATCTGAAGCTATATTTGTAGGATATAAATGCCTTTAAATACAATGATATAAATAAACATGAACTTGAAATAAACTGAAAATGAGAATAAAATGAGCTCCAAATGACCCCTGAAAGTGTCAGTCGTTATGTCGTTCCCCGGCAGTGGATTCGCTACGATGCCGCAGCGCTATTGGACCTGCTGATCCAGGCCAAGACCGCCGCCGGCGTTCTGAATCGCATGCCTTATCTGCCTCAATGGATCGAGCAGGTCCACGAGGAGCAGTTGCGGTTGGAAGCGGCCGGCACCTCCCGCATCGAAGGCGCCGAGTTCACCCAACGGGAACAGGAAGAAGCTCTGGCTCCCGATGCTTCCGCCCGTTCCGATTTCACCCGCTCCCAGAGACAGTTGCGGTCCGCTGACGCCACCTACCGCTGGCTGCGCTCGCAATCGCGAGAGCAGCCGGTGACCCCTGAGCTCATCCTGAACATTCACCGCCGCATCGTGACCGGCTGCGATGATGACCACTGCCACCCCGGAGGACTGCGTCCCGACGGATGGAACGTTACCTTCGGGACTCCGCGCTGTCGCGGGGTTGAAGGCGGTCGCAACTGCCGCGCCGCTTTCGACGCTCTCGGCAGCGCAATGGCCAGGGAGTTCCAAGGGCACGACCGCATTATCCAGGCCATGGCAGCCCACTACCATATCGGCGCCATGCATCCCTTCGGCGACGGCAACGGGCGTACGGCCCGGGCGCTGGAGGCGTTCATGCTGCGTCGGGCCGGAGTCAGCAATGTGGTGATGGTCAGCTTGTCCAATTACTACTATGACCGCAAGCACGAGTACCTGGCGGCCCTGTCCGAGTCGCGGCGCGAAGGACACGATCTCACCCCCTTCCTCCGGTTTGGGCTGCAGGGGGTGGCCGAGAGGTGCAACGCGGTGGCGGCGGACATTGTTGCCAACCATCGGCGGACGCTGTTCCGGGAGTTCGCCAGGTCGTTGTTCGGGCAACTGCGCAGCCCACGCCGGCGGGTTCTGGCGGAACGCCAACTGCAGATTCTCGGTATCTTGCTGGACGGTGGTTCAATTGCCGTGCTTGACCTCCTGAATCAATCCCTTGTCCATTACCAGGGCCTCAAGTTTCCAGCGAACGCGCTGGGTCGGGATCTGGGTGACCTGTTTGGGCTCGGAGCCATCGACATGGATGATGGACGCATCCGGGTCAACCTGGACTGGCCGCAGCAATTTTCGGAGTCGGAATTGCTGGAACGGTTTGAGAACATGCCTTCCGCTGCCTCCACCCGGCACCCGGCCATGGCGGAGTTGTCCCGGTTGTTGGCCCGCCGCCGGGGACGCGCGACGCTTGGATGATTTGCAGGCGGATCCCGCGGGACCGCCGCACCGGAGCTGCGCCCCAAGACGATGTCACTACCCGCGGCCATGGTCACTTGGAGAGGGGAACGGTCGGGGATGCGCGTCGGTATTGTGATGCGGAGTCCCGGGGCGCCTGTGCTATATTCTTTTTTTTGCGCCAGGCTGGGCGATCTTGGACTCGGGGTCAGACCAATGCTCTTGAATTCCAATCAGATACAGGAGATTATTCCGCACCGCTATCCTTTCCTGCTGGTGGATGCGATCACCGAGCTGGAGCCTGGCAAGAGAATCGTCGGCCTCAAGAACGTGACCGTGAATGAACACTTCTTCAGTGGGCATTTCCCTGGGACTCCTGTCATGCCGGGGGTGCTCATCATCGAGGCCATTGCCCAGGTGGCGGCGGTGCTGGTGCTTCGCGAGATTCCGGATCGGGAAAAGAAACTGGTCTACTTCTCCGGCATTGACAAGGCTCGATTTCGCCGGCCCGTGATTCCCGGGGACCGCTTGGAGTTGGTGGTTGAGGTGCTGCGCTTGAAGCCGCGGCTGGGAAAGCTTCGCGGTGAAGCCTTTGTGAATGGGACCCGGGTGGCTGAAGCTGAGATCCTGTCGACGATTGTGGACCGAGGGAATCAATGAGCATTCACCCCACGGCGGTGGTGAGCTCCAAGGCCTCCCTGGGCAAAGAGGTATCCATCGGCCCCTACGCGATACTGGAAGACGACGTGGTTTTGGGAGACCACTGTCGGGTGGATGCCCACACCGTCATTCAAGGGCCGACCCGCGTAGGGGTCCACTGTCATTTCTTTCCCTTTTGCTCCATCGGGTTTCCGCCCCAGGATCTAAAGTATGGGGGGGAGCGAACCGAACTGGTCATTGGCGACCGCAATACCTTTCGAGAGTATGTCACGGTCAATCGGGGCACGACCGGGGGAGGGGGACTGACGTCGATCGGGAATCACAACGTCGTCATGGCCTACAGCCACATTGCCCATGACTGTTCCCTGGGAGACCATGTTCTGCTGGCCAATGCG
>JAPPFQ010000199.1 GCA_028875135.1 Acidobacteriota bacterium | reverse complement strand
GGTCGGCCTTTTCGGTGGTTTGAGATCCAACCCGCTCCAGGCGCACAATTTCGGCTTGAAGGCATTTGACCGCGGGAGAGGCTTTTGCTATCCTCTCGGATTCGCAACCTGGTTTGAAGGAGGCTTGTCATGGCTGCCCGGTGTGAACTCTGTGGGAAGGGTCCGATGTTTGGGAATAACGTCAGCCACGCCAACAACGCGACCAAGCGACGATGGAACCCCAACCTGCATCGCGTGCGAATCGTCATTGACGGGAGACGCAGGCGAGCTCGAGTGTGTGCCTCCTGCATTCGGTCCGGGCGAATTGTGAAGGCCCACTAAGCCGCTGATCCGCTCCCGTTCGAGGGAGCAATCACCCCACCGCCGCCAGCGCTTCGATCTCCACCAGGGCTCCGTTGGGCAGTGAGGAAACCCCAACCGTAGCCCGGGCGGGAAGGCTTTCACCGAAAAATTTCCCGTAGACCTTGTTTACCCGCGGAAACTCCTCCATGTCGGTCAGGTAGATGGTGGTTTTGACGACCTGATCCAGTGAGCTGCCCGCAGCCCGCAGGACTCCCTCCAGATTCCTCAAGACCCGCTCGGTCTGGACCTCGATATCTCCCGGAACCAATTCGCCGGTTTGAGGGTCCAGCCCGATCTGCCCCGAAAGAAAAAGGAATTCGGATGCCCTGGCTCTGACCCCTTGAGAATAGGGGCCGATGGCGTCGGGTGCGTCGCCGGTTCGAATGTTGGTCTTCATGAGCCTCTCTCGGCCTCGGACTATTGCCAGACGATCTCGTTGACCCCTTTGATCTTTTTGATGGAATGGACGGCCTTCTCCAGGTGCTTGAGGTCGCTGATTTCGATGGTGACGTGAATGAGTCCGTGACGGTCTTCAAAGGCCTGAGCTTCGATATTCTTGATGTTGGTCTTGATGTCGGAGATGCGGGAAGTGATCTCGGCCAGCATTCCCTGCCTGTCCTCTACCGAGATGGAAAGTTTGACGGCATAGATTCCTCCAACCGTTCCGGTCCACGAGACATCGATCTTGCGATCGGCTTCATAGAGAAGGTTGCTTACGTTGGCGCAGCGCCTGGCATGGACGGCGACTCCCTTGCCCCGGGTGATGTAGCCGACAATCGGCTCGCCGCGAATCGGGTTGCAGCACTTGGCCCGATAGACCAGAATTCCATCGATGTCCTTGACCTTGAGAGACCCGTCCGAAGACAGTCCGAGAACTTTCTTGACGGCCGAGGTGAACTTGCCGGGCTTGTCCTTTTGCGATCGGCTCAATTCGCCTGGCGGCACCAGCTTGCTCAGGAGCATGCGCCCCGAGATCTTGCCGAAGCCCAATGCGGAGTAGATTTGCTCCATCTTGTCGCACCGGTAGGGCCGGGCGGCGGCCAGTAGCGACCCGTCTTCCATGTGCTTCTTCAGGTTGAGCTTGAGTCGCTTGGCCTCCTTCTCCAGGATGCGCTTGCCCAGCTCTATGGCGCGTTCCCGGCGACTGACGTTCAGAAAGTGCCGGATCTTGTTGCGTGCCCGTGAGGTCTTGACAAAGGACAGCCAGTCCCGGCTGGGCACGTGGCCGGTTTGAGTCTGGATCTCGACGATGTCCCCGTTCTTGAGCCGGGATCTGAGGGGAACGATGCGGCCATTTACCGTGGCGCCGACGCAACAGGCCCCGACTTCGCTGTGGATGGCATAGGCAAAGTCGACCGGGCTGGCGTCCCGGGGAAGAATGATCACCTTGCCCTTGGGAGTGAAGGCGTAAACCTCTTCGGGATAGAGGTCGATCTTCAGGGTGCTCAGGAAGTCGCTGGGATCCTGCATCTCTTGCTGCCATTCCACCAGGTGTCGCAGCCAGAGAAAGCGCTGGTCGTCCTTTTCGTCCATTCCCCGGCCCATTTTGTACTTCCAGTGGGCGGCAATGCCCTCCTCGGCAACCCGATGCATCTCGACCGTGCGGATCTGTACCTCGAAGGGTTGCCCCTGGGGGCCAATGACCGAGGTGTGGATCGACTGGTACATGTTGGGTCGCGGAATGGCAATGAAGTCCTTGATTCGTCCCGGCACCGGTTGCCAGAGGTTATGAATGATGCCCAGGGCAGCGTAACAGTCCTTAACCGAGCCGGTAATGATGCGCAAGGCGAGCAGATCGTAGACCTGCTCGATGGAAATTCGCTGTCGCTTGATTTTCTGGTGGGTGCTGTAGATTCGCTTGATGCGGGATTCCAGGGTGCAGGGGATTTCGTGTTCCTGGAGCTGATGGGTCATCCTGTCCTTGATCTCCTCCAGCAAATTTTGCCGAACTCTTCTTTTCTGCTCAATTTCCTGTTCGATCTGGCGATGGGCCTCGGGGTCCAGGGTGGCGAAGGCAAGATCCTCGAGCTCACCCCTGATCTTTCCCATGCCCAGGCGGTGAGCAATGGGGGCATAGATCTCCATTGTCTCCTGGGCGATCCGCTGCCGTCTCTCCTGCGGGAGGAATTCCAGGGTCCTCATATTGTGGAGCCTGTCAGCCAGCTTGACCAGCACCACTCGGATGTCGTCCACCATGGCCAGGAACATCTTGCGAAAATTCTCCGCCTGGCGGGCTTCCTTGGAGTAGAAGCGGAACTGGTTGATCTTGGTGAGTCCGTTCACGATGTTGGCGATGTCCTTGCCGAAATTCTCTTCGATCTCCTCCAGTGGAACGACCGTGTCCTCCACGACGTCGTGCAGCAGTCCGACACTGACGCAACTGGCGTCAAGCTTCATGTCGGCCAGGATATCGGCCACCGCCAGAGGATGGTTGAAGTAAGGCTCACCCGATTCACGGGACTGTCCGTCGTGTTTTTTGGACGAAAAGCGATAGGCCTTCCTCAGCACTTCCAGGTCGTCGGAAGGATGGGATCTCTCGACTTTCGCCAACACCTCGTCAAAGCGGATCATGGCCCTAGTTTAAGGGAAAGGCTGGCGGCTAGCAACCGGCCGGGACTGGGGGTGCAGGCGGCCCTCCTTGCCTGCCAATGGCGGGGTATGTCGGCTTTCAATACACATCGGAGGTGTCTGCAAAATTCGGCAGGGGGATGGTTGCCGGGAATGGCCACAAAAGGCACAAAAGGCACAAAAAGAGCGGAACGATGAGAAACGACCCAGGCATGCGGGCATCGCGTGATCGGATCCGCCAGACGGCCTTCAACCTGTTCAAAAAATTCGTTTTGTGACTTTTGTGCTTCTTGTGGTGAACCCGCATCGCTCACAGGTCGCACGAGATACCGAAAAAGGCAAACCATCACGTTCGCCGGCACAATAGTCTGCCCCGCTGCGAGTTTTGCGCAAAGCTCAGCGGACGGGGGTTTTCATGCCGCGGTGTGAGGGTTCGCCCAGATCCAGGGCCCTCAGAAAGGGGCGCGCCTTGTGGAGTGTTTCCAGGTATTCGTCATCGGCCCGGGAATCGGCCACGATGGCCCCACCCGTCGAGTAACTCGCCCAACCATCCCTGAGAATGAGCGTGCGAATGGCGATGTTGAGGTCCAGGTTCCCGTCGAAGGCCAGATAGCCGATGCTTCCCGTGTATACGCTCCGTGGGCAGGGCTCGAGCTCGTCGATGACCTGCATGGAGCGAACTTTGGGAGTTCCGGTGATGGACCCGCCGGGGAAGGTGGCCTGCAGGAGATCTTCCAACCTGCAGTTCGGTCTCAGCCTGGCTTCGACGGTGGAGGTGAGGTGGTGGACCGTCGGAAAGGTCTCCAGGCGGCGGAAATCGGAAACCCGTACCGTTCCGTATTGGGCCAACCGTCCCAGGTCGTTGCGTTCCAAGTCCACGATCATGACATGCTCGGCGGCGTCCTTGGGACTCTGCAACAGAGCTTGGCGGAGCACCTGGTCCTCTTCGGAAGAGGCCCCGCGCGGCCGGGTTCCCTTGATGGGTCGAGTCTGAATCCGGCGTCGCCCGGGCCAGTAGCGCAGAAACCGCTCCGGGGAAAGACTGAGCACTGCCCAATGCCTTCCCTGGAGGTAGGCTCCGAAGGGCGCGGCTCCGGTCCGGCGCATTTCCCGGTAGAGCTGCGGCGCCTTCATGGAGCACCGGCACCACAGTTGCTGCGAAAGGTTGACCTGGTAGATCTCTCCGTCGGCAATGTAGCGCTGGGCCTTTCTCACCGCCGCCGAGTAGTCTTCGTAAGTCAGGCTGCTCGTCCAGGTTTCCGGGCTCGGTTGCCGCGCACTGCACACCCTGGAGCCCTCAAGTCCGGCCTGCTGGATTCTGTCCAGAGTGGATTGCAACCGCTTTCCGGCCTGGGGTTGGTTGCGGACGATGGCCCAGGTCTGGTTCATGCTGTGGTCGTGAGCCAGCAGCGCGTCAAAGAAGAAAAATTGCAGGTCGGGCAGGCCCGGCTCCGCTTTGGAGCGGCGCGCAAAGGGTTCCATGAAGCGACCCAACCCGTAGGAAAGGAACCCCATGGCGGCTCCGGTCCGGAAGGGCAGGTGGGAAGCGTGGCTCGCCGGCGCCTCCGCGGGAAGGGTCTGTTCCCGGATCAATCGGGAGAGGATCTCAACCGGGTTGCCGTTCGTGAGCTGCCGGCGGTGTTCTCCAACGATCCGGACCGACTCACCCCGTGCCGACACGGTCAGGAACGGCTGGCAGCCAAAGAACGAGAATCTGCCGAAGGAGCCGTAACCGGGTCCGCTATCGAGCAGGACTCCACCGGCGCCGGCCGCCCGCACCAGTTGCAAAGGGTCCCAGGAGAGGGGAACGGGTTCGATGTTGTAGGGCGGAGAGGCCACGGGCGCCAAGCGGGCGGTGGGGAAAACGAGCTGACCGGTACGGGATCGAATGGGGAGCTGACGAGAATCGCCGTGTCGAGGTCTCGCGCTCCGGCTAGCGGGCTTCGATTTCGTCGTAGTGTGTCCGGTCCTGGGTAATCCCCTTGGACCGGAGCACCTCTTCAACAAACTTGATCATGATCGGAGGACCTGCCAGGTAGGCGTGAGCTCCCGTGGGCCCCTCGATGCGCTTGCCCAGGGGTATCTGGACGTAACCGGTTTCTCCCTCCCAGTTATCTTCCGGTCTTGGATGAGACAGGGCGGGGATGTAATGAAAACGGGGCTTGCTCTTGTCCCAGGCGAGGAAGCGGTCGTGAAGAAAGAGATCGCGTTTGGCTCGAACACCGAAGAAAAAGTAGATCTCGTTGTTCTTGTCGAATTCCCGTTCGAAAAAATACTCCAGCAGGGACACGAAGGGCGCCGCCCCCGAGCCGCCGGCCACGATGATGATGGGCTCGCCCGTGTCTTCACGCAAGTAGAGGTCACCGGTGGGAGCCGTCATTTCGAGCACGTCCCCCACTCTCAAGTGCTGGTGCACGAAGCTGGAGGCGATTCCCGGGGGCACGTCCTTGTCGCGAGGGGGCCGGGCCCACTTGATGATCAAGTCGAACCGGGGCAGCTTGCTGGAGCTGGAGGCGAAGGAATAGGGACGCAAGACCTGTACGTGATCGGTGCCGTACTTCTGGTTCCATTGCTCGATGTAGTATTCCGGAATGTTGACGAAGACGTACTGTCCTGGCGTGAAGGAGAAGCCCTCCGACTCTTCCAACTTCAGTCCTACCCGTCGCACGTCATGGGTCAGGTCTTCGATCTTGACCACTTTGGCTCGATAGTCGAACTGGGCCTGGAGCGTCCCGACCAGTGCGATCACCGTCACCGCGAGCAAACCGGCTATCCGCTTCACTGTCCTTGGCATTCCGTTTTTCATTCCTTGATCACCTGCGAGGCTTTGGATTTGGGGGAGTCGACCTCTCCCGGCGGGTTGAACGACTGTCCACTCGGCTTTTGAAAGGGGCTGTCTGGGCGTGAGGTCTTCCGGCAACTCCGTTTCCTGCTGGGGTTCAGGCTACTGTGATCCTGGGAGCGAGTCAAGTCGTAATGGTTTAAACTATGGGTTCCAAACCGTTGATCCGCTGGGGGTGCCGATGCCGGAAACCATGCAAGCCGTTGTGTTTCATGCTCCCTGGGACATGAAGCTGGAGAGATTGCCCAAACCCCAACCGGCGCCGGGTGAGGTCCTGGTCAAGATGAAGGCGGTCGGCATCTGCGGCAGCGACGTCCATGGCTTCACCGGGGAGAGCGGCCGCCGGGCTCCCGGCATGGTCATGGGGCATGAGGCCGCCGGAGAAGTGGTCGCCAGGGGTGACGGAGTCCGATCTCCCGAACTCGGCGACCCCGTGACCATTTACAACATCATCGCCCATACGCCCCCTGACCCCGAGGAGGGCGACCCCTCCTTCCTCGACAAGAAGATGATTGGCGTCAACCTGGCCAAGCGTGGGGCCATGGCGGAGTTCCTGTCGGTTCCGGCGGAGAATGCGATTCCGCTTCCCCCGGAGATTCCTCCGGAGATCGGACTGCTGGCCGAACCTTTGGCCGTGGTGACCCGGGGGTGGCGGCGGTTGGAGAAGCTAGGCGTCCGTCCCTCGCGGCTGGCCATCGTCGGCGCCGGGACCATTGGGCTGGCGGCGGTCCTGATGGCGCGCGCCAGGGAGCTCTCCCGAACGGTGGTGCTGGACACGGTGGCCGAGAAGGCCGATCGGGCGGCCGAGTTCGGGGCTGGGGCCGTTCACCTGGCCTGCGCAGACCCAGGCAGGGTAGCGGCAGAAGTCGAATGCCGCCTGGTGGGGAAGCCGGAGGTCGTCATCGATGCCGTGGGCACGCGGGAGTCATTTTCGCTGTGCCTGGCTCTGGTGGAGGCCGGAGGAACTCTGCTTCTGATCGGCAATCTCGCCAGGGAAGTCTCATTGCCCTTGCAGGATGCGGTCAGCAACGAGGTGTGCCTGGTCGGGACCTACGGATTCGATCGGAGCGATTTTGCGGCGGCCGTAAAGGTTCTGCCCGACATCAAGTCCGAGTTGTCGACCTTTATTGAAGGCCGCTGTCGCCTGAGCGATACACCTCGGGTCATGACGTCCCTGGCCAGGGGAGAGAGCCAGGCGCTGAAGACGGTAATCGTCTTTGAGGATTGATCGCCCTAATCGATCCGGAGGAACTCCTCCTTATTGAGGAGGGTCCCGCAGAAGCGGATCAGGGCATCGGCCACCGAGGGATCCAGGCTCTCCAAGTCCTTCCGAGGAGGGGTTGCCCCGGTTGCCGGGCCGTTTCTCGAGGCCGCCTCCAGAAGTTCCATCGCCTCCCGTTTTTCCCGTTCCGTAGGCATCCGCGCCAGGGTCAATTGCCAGGCCAGGTCGATCTGCCGGGAAGCATCCTTCCCCGCCTCCCGCACCAGTCGGGAAGCCAGATTGCGAGCCTGGCGGGTCAGGCCCTGGCGATTCAGTTCCCAGAACCCCGGAGGCTCTTCATTGCCCGCGTTTTTGACAGGGCAACCCTTCGAACCCGGGTCGGCGTTTGCATGGATGAACCGTGAAGGAGCCCGTCGAGTCAGGAGGTAGACCCCCCGGCGACGGCCCTCCGTTGGATCTTCAGAGGCGGGCCACCGGGCTTTCATTCGAGAGGAAGCCCCTTTCACTTCCGCCAGGGGCGGGATTGCCGGGCGGCCTCCTGTCTTCAGATTCAGGGTCCCCGACACCTGGTGGATGGCATCCCAAGCGGCCGTCCGCTCCAACCTGCGTGGATTCATGCGCCACCAGTAGCGATTCGAGGGATCTCGCCGCTGATTCCTGACCGAGGCAGACCGACTGGCCCTCCGGTAGGTATCGGACGACATGATCAGCCGGTGCATCGACTTTACGCTCCAACCCTGATCCACGAACCGGCAGGCGAGCCAATCCAGCAGTTCTCGATGGATGGGGGAGTCTCCCTGGTGCCCGAAGTCGCCGGCGGTGCGCACCAGGCCTTGTCCGAAGTGTCCCTGCCAGATGCGGTTGACCATGACGCGGGCGGTCAGCGGGTGGGTTGGCTCCGTCAGCCAGAGGGCCAGTTGCTTGCGGTAGTGCGGACCGTTGGTTTCCCGGGGCAAGCCGGCTGGAACCGAATTACGGCTGAGGGCCCGGGGCAGTCCAGGGTATACGAGGTGTTGCTTGCCCGCCAGCTCGCCGCGGCTCAGAAGGTGGGTCTCAGGAATCAACTCCGTCTTCACCCCAGCCAGCACCGTGGCTGACGGAACGTCGTAAAACCCGTCGTAGTCAACCAGGTGGGCCAACCCCTTGGCGGGAATCAGCACAGCCGCTTTGGCCAGTTTTCCGGTCAGCTCCCGGTGGCGTTCGGCCTCATCGGGAGAAAGGTGCTCTTCAATATTCAGTTCGCGGTACATTCGGGCCAGAGGAGTCGCCAATTCCGTCTCACGGGCGGTTCGTTCTTTCGCGGGAGTCTCGTAGGCCTCCACCACTTCCGAGGGATAGTCCTGTTTCCTGGTTTCGACGACTCGATCCCTTACCCGTCCTGCAAACCTCAGGTAAGCGTCTCTGGCTTCCACCAGAGCAATCGACAGGTGGTAGGCTTCGTCACGGTGGCCCATGGTGGTCGACGCTACAACCGGAACGCTTGAGGGCCGGCTTGCCGCAAAGATCGCCTGCAGCCTGAAGTAGTCTTCCTGGGAGAAAGGGTCGGACCGGTGGTCGTGGCAACGGGCGCATTCCAGGGTCAACCCGAGGAATGAGGAGGTTGTCTTGTCGACGACCTCCGTCAGCCAGCGGTACCTGGCGACTTCGGCGTTCAGTTCCACCTCGCGGCCTCCGGTCCCAAGGGCGAAGATGGTGGTTCCGATCCAGGCTTCCAGGTGCTCCAGCTTCTCGGGAGAGAGGTCGTAGAAGCCTTCCAGTTCGAGATTGTTCGGAAAGAGCTCGTCTCCGGCAATCTGCTCCTGAACGAAACGGTCGTAGGGCTTGTCTTCGTTGAAGGACTTGATCACGTAGTCCCGATAGCGCCAGGCGTTGGGATGGTAGTCGTCGGCGTCCGATCTGCTGTCAGCGTACCCGACCACGTTCAGCCAGTGGTGCCCCCAGCGTTCCCCGTATCGGGGCGATTCGAGCAGTTCCTCGATGAGTCTTTCATAAGCGTCCGCTGATTCATCCCGCAGGAAGCGCTCGGCTTGGGCGGGAGTCGGAGGCAGGCCCCACAGATCGAAGGTGGCGCGGCGCAACAGTACGGACCTGGTGGCGGCGGGACCGGGCTTGAGACGCTTCGCCCGGAGCTTCGCCAGCACGAACGCATCGATGGGGTTGGAGGGTTGGCTCCCTTTTTTCAGCCGGGGAACCGGGGGGCGCCGGAGCTTCTGGAAGGACCACCAGGAAGCCTTGCCGGCATCAGGGCGGGCGGCGACGGAAGGAGGGGAGGCTTCCGCCCAGTTTTGTGAAAGCAGGGCGGCCAGGGTCATCGTCGCCGCGGCCACAACGGCCTGCCGGTAGGTGCCGTACCGCATCCCGGGCGCTCCCAGGGTTCGGAAAGGGAATTTCAGGTCGATTTCAGGGGGAGGGTGTCCGCTGCAACCTGAAGTTGGAGCGGCTCCAGTGCCGCTTTTTTCGCCGCTCCTGAAAGACGAAGTAGACAACGCCGTCTTTCGGGGACAGGTACACCCTCATGGTTCCGTCCCAGAGATGCTTTTCCTCCTGATAGCGGGCCAGACCCGTCTGGCTGTGCTGACGCTCCTTGGCAGGAGCCAGCTTGACCGCCGTGGAACGGAGCAGGTGTGTTCCCACCAACGGCACCTCGGCGGAATCCAGGGCCGGGTCCTGTCCGGCCGACTCCCTGACCGTGGCCTTGGCCGTCCCGTTCAAGGAGAATATCAACGTGCGGGCCGGAGCCTCCCCCTTGACTTCCAGGTGATAGTGGCCGGCCGGCAGCCGGATTCCTTCGGCTGTGGCGAGGGCCGCTGGGACCCGCATCCTCCCCTTGTAGAAAGGGGCCTCCTCGTCGGTCGCCAAAAGCACGGCCGGGAAGAGCAGGAACGAAAAAATTGGGGAGAAACGCATTGAGGACGCCTTGTTGCAGACCGCCGCCGGCCTGCTGTCCCGAGCCGGTTAGCCGGCCAGCAGCCGCTTGGCCACGCTGTGGTTTCCGTCCTCTCCGACTCCGGTCAGGCGTTTTTCCAGTCCGGAAACCTTGACGTTCAGCTTGCGGTGGTCCAGTCCCAGCAGTTCGAGCATGGTGGCGTGCATGTCGTGGACATGGACCTTGTCTTCGGCGGCGTAGAAGCCCAGCTCATCGGTGGCCCCGATGGCCTTGCCGCCCTTGATGCCTCCTCCGGCCATGACCACCGAGAAGCCGTAGGGGCTGTGGTCCCGTCCCTCCTTGCCCTGCATGATGGGGGTGCGGCCGAACTCTCCGGCAAGAACCACCAGGGTGCTATCCAGCATGCCCCGTTGTTTCAGGTCGGCCAGAAGACCGGCCACCGGGCCATCCGTCTTCACGGCATTCTCACGATGGTTCTTGTCGCACTCTCCGTGCCCGTCCCAGTCGCTGTTGTAGAGGTGGACAAAGCGAACCCCGCGCTCGACCATCCTGCGTGACAGCAGACACATGCGTCCGAAGTTGGCGGTCTCCTTGGTGTCCAGGCCATACAACTTGTTGATGTGCTTGGGTTCCTGGCTCAGGTCGATCAATTCGGGACCGGCCATCTGCATGCGGAATGCCAGTTCGTAGTTCTTGATCCGGGCCGCCAGGCTGCTGTCGTCCGGGCGGTCGGCCAAGTGCCGCCGGTTCCATTGCTTCAGTTGATTCAGAATGGCCTGCTGGTCGTCCTGGCTCACCGTAGTCGGTCGCTGCAAATTCTCCAGCGGGGCACCTTGTGTGGAAAGCACGGTTCCCTGGTAGACGGCCGGCAGGAAACCCGATCCGATCACCGACTTGCTGTTTCGCATGTAATCGTCGGCCATCACCATGTAGGCCGGCAGGTTGTCGGTTTCGCTCCCCAGGCCATAGAGCACCCAGGCCCCCATGCTGGGTTGTCCCATCAGCAGGGAACCCGTGTGGATGATGGTGATGGCGGGACCGTGGATGAAGGACTCGTGGTAGCAGGAGCGGATGACCGCAAGGTCGTCGGCGAATTCCGAGAGTTTCGGAAACAGGTCGGAGATTTCCAGCCCGGACTGGCCGTGCTTCCTGAAAACACGGCGCGTCCCCATCAGC
>JAPPFQ010000420.1:9100-11077 GCA_028875135.1 Acidobacteriota bacterium | reverse complement strand
CCCCTGCGGTCGGGCCTCTACAAGTTGGAACTGGTGCTCAAGGACCTCAACAGCGGCAACCTGGGAACCGTCTACCACAGCATTCGGGTGCCGAAGTTTCCCGAGGACGAGCTGGCCACCAGCAGCATCATCCTGGCCGATCAACTGGAGCGTCTGCCCAGAAAGCAGGTGGGTTCGGGTCAGTTCGTGATCGGAAGCTCCAAGGTGCTTCCCAGCGTCGAGGAGTCATTCGGCAGAGACCGGCCCATGGGGGTCTATTTTCAGGTGTACAACCTGGCCAGGGACGAACAGACCCAAAAGCCCTCGGCCACCATCGAATACGTGCTGAAGAAGGGCGGAAGGGAAATCGGCAGAGCCCTCGAGTCCAACGACAAGCTGGCCGGAGCAGCCCAGCAGATGACCCTGCAGAAGCTGGTGGCCCTGGATGAGCTCGAACCCGGTCAGTACAGCCTGGTGGTCCAGGTCACCGACAACGTTGCCAACCGGTCCGTCGCCCCCGAAGCCAAATTCGCGGTGCGGTAGCCGACCCGGGGGAATCTGCCAGACTCCTCCCGTTCAGCCGACCCGACGTTTTTCCGGATTTTCCCGTTTCCCTACGAGATACCGTAACTCGGTATCCGACCCAAGGAGCCAGGAGCAATGGGCTGAGCGATCTTAATAAGCCATTCATTCCATTATACTTATTAGAGAAAAGCTCCATTGCTACGGCGGATTGACAGCCGGATCGGGAGTTGCTGACTTCAATATTTCGTAGAATAGCGGAAGCGAGTTTGGATGAGCGCGAGCGGAGTAAGCCTTTAAAATATTGAAAAATATAGGTTTAAGTTAATTTATTGTCGTTGTTCGGATTTTGGCAAGCTGATTGCAGCTAAATTGACGGTTTGAGATGAATTTTCGAAGTCGGTTCGAGTTATGACGACTTCACAGGTGGCAACTTAACTTGAGGAGGTATCCACTGATGCAACGCTTTCTAACAGTGGCTGGATTGGCCGTTGTCCTGGCCCTTACACTGTCCTGGACGCCCATGCTGGCCCAGGAGTACACCGGCATCCACGGGAACGTCGAGGACGAGACCGGCGCCAGGGTGACCCAGGTCGAGATCACGGCGACCGAAGAAGCTACGGGGATGACCCGCTCGACCGTGAGCAACGAGGTAGGCATCTACGAGCTGCGCGGCCTGCCGCCCGGGACCTACACCCTCGGGGCCGAATTGGCCGGCTTCAAGGCCTACACCAACAGCGGTGTGATCATCTACGCCGGACGTCCTCGTCGCGTCGACGTCGTGCTGCAGGTGGGCGACATCCAGGACACCATCACGGTTTCCGAGGAAGGCGCCGTCATCGAGACGGACAAGTCGAGCATCACCTACACCTTGCCCTACAAGGAGGTGGAGGCCTTCCGGATTGCCGCCAGCCTGATCTACACGGTGGGGAACAATCCCGGGGCCGAGTCCCGCAGCCAGGTGCACGGGGCCTTCGCCAACAACACCACCTCGCTGCAGGACGGCGTGGCCACCAATGCCTACGGCACCTTCCGGGCGCCTCAGGAGCTGGTCCAGGAGATCAACCAGGTCTCGCTGAACGCCCCGGCCGAATACAAGACCGCCACCACCATCAACGGGGTGGGCCGAGGCGGCACCAACCAGTATCACGGCGAGATCTGGATGCAGTTGGACCACCCCCGGCTGCGGGCCTTGACCGTCGGCCAGACTAGGCATCCTCCCGCCAAGCCGGGTGTCCGCTGGAACTACATGGCCTCGGGACCCATCTACATCCCCAAGGTCTACGACGGGCGAGACAAGACCTTCTTCCATTTCTACGTTCAACCCAACAGGAGCGACCAAAAAGCTCCCATCCGGAATTACGTCTATCCCACCGCGGCCATTCGCGGCGGGGACCTGACCGAGGTGGTGCAGCAGCAGTTGGGAGGGAAGCCCGTCATCAATCCCTTTACGGGCGAGCCTTTCGCCAACAACAT
>JAPPFQ010000420.1:0-9090 GCA_028875135.1 Acidobacteriota bacterium | reverse complement strand
TGATCAGCCCGGCGGCGAGGGGGGCTTTGAATTACGCTCCCATGCCCAATGCCGTAAGCCCCTTGGGCACCCTGGTAGACAACACTCATGGGTTCCAATTCGGGAGCAACGTGGAGAAGGACTGGCACGTGCGGCTCGACCACGCCATCACCGACACCAACACCATCTCCTTCAACCACTACGGCTACAACCGGGTCCTGGACGAAGGCAACACCATTTCGCTTTCGACCTGGTTCGGCGACAACGCCACCCGCATGTGGAGCGTCCAGGATTCCCACATGTTCTCCCCCACGGTGATCAACGAGTTCACCTTCGGGACCAACGACCAGGGATACGACCAGAAGGGCGCCACCACCGTCGGCAACACCCTGATCAGGGAGTTCGGCATCGACCTTGGCGGGCGCACCTCTCCCGAGGGACCCGGATGCCCCCAGATCTACACGGGGCTGTGGGGATTCCAGCCGGGAGCCCTGTCGGGTTCCTTCTCGGCCACCGAGCTCACCTTTCCCTTCCTGGGACGCTGCGGCGCCGGCGGTAACAGGAGCGATCCCAAGGTCTGGGTGATGAAAGACGCCGTGTCCGTCAACAAGGGCACCCATCTCATCAAGTTCGGGGTGGAGGCCAACTGGGAGCGGCCCTTCGGGGCGGTCAACAGTGCGGACGCCTGGGGTGTGTATCGCTTCACCGGCCATTACAGCGGGAGCGACATTGGCGACTTCCTGCTGGGAATTCCCCGCGAGACGTCCATCGCAACCTCCCGCGCCCCCGTTCACGCCCGCGGCTTCGACTTCGGGTTCTTCGCCCAGGACGACTGGAAGGTGACCCCGCGTCTGACCATGACCTATGGCGCCCGCATTCAGCACTTCGGCGCGCCGACGGACGCCAACGGCCTCTTCTACAACTTCGACTTCGACAACCTGCGGGTGGTGGTTCCCGACCGGGCCTTCCACCACGTGGTGCCGGTGTGGCCGCAGGGGGCGATTCCGGTGGTGCGGGCCAGCGATGCCGGCTATCCCCAGAGCCTGGTCAACTTCACTACCGCCCACATCTCTCCGCGCTTCGGGCTGGCCTATCGCATCAACGACTTTACCGTGATCCGGGCCGGCTACGGCATCTACCACGTGCCCTTCGCCATCGCCGGGGCAGGCTTTAGTGGCCTCGGGCGGGCCGGCTGGCTGGGAGGCCGCGAGGGCGGACCCTTCGCCGGATCGGAGACGTTCGGGCCCAACGTGATCACCGACGGCGTGCCGCAGTTGACGTTCACGGATCCCTTTCTGCCCGCGGGCACCGGCGCCGTCTCCAAGCAGGGCGTGCGGGGGATTCCCCTCAACAGCCGCAAGGACGCCTGGGCCTACGACCAGCAGTGGAACCTGACCCTGGAGAACGACCTGGGCGACGGTTGGGCCTCGCGGATTTCCTACGTGGCCTCCAAGGGCACCAGTTGGCCCTATCGGAGCAACCTGCAGACTCCCACCCCCAGCACCATTCCCTTCGACGAGCGGACCGACAAGTTCCCCTGGGGCCCGAACTTCTCCTTCGTGGACCGGCACGACCTGGGTGGGACCGGCAGCTTCCACAGCCTGGAAGTGGAAGCCACCCGCCAGTTCAGCCGGGGCATCTATATGAGAGCCTGGTACGAGTGGAAGAAGAACCTGGCCGACGTCATTCCGGGACTGTTTTCCTCCACCATCGGCTTCGAGGCCGAAGATCCGCTGGACCGCAAGCGCGACAAGGGGATCCAGAACGGAATCCGCCGGCAGCGCTGGTACGTGGGCGGGGTCTGGGATCTCCCGGTAGGCCAGGGAAGGCAATACGCCGGCAACATCGGCGGCGCCCTCAACACCCTTATCGGCGATTGGACGGCCGCCTTCAAGTTCACCGGCGGCTCGGGAACGGCCTTCACGCCCGGCTACTCCGGTTCGGATCCCTCCAACACCGGACGATCCAGCGGCCGGCCCGACCAGTTGTGCAATCCCAACGGCTTCGGCGAAACGCCGGGCATCGGATGGAACAAGTCCTGTTTCGCCATTCCGCCCGCGGGAATCGGCCGCTACGGCACCGCCAGCCGCGGGATGCTGATTGCGCCGCGTGACTGGGGCACCGATCTCAACGTGTTCAAGCGGTTCAACCTGACCCAGTACGAGAACGGACCCTACTTCAACTTCGAGACCTACATCAGCAACGTCCTGAACCACCGCAACGCCTCGGGTCCCTCCTCGACCGACATCTCCGCTGCCAACTTCGGACTCTTCCAGCCCAGCGGGTGGGAAGCGCGCCGCATCGTGTTCCGCTTGCGCCTCGGCTTCTAGGAACACCGAAAGCCGGATCCTTTATCAAAGCCCCGTGCGATTCGCACGGGGCTTTTTTTTGCCATCACTCGCCCCTTTGGGTTTGTGCTATGCTGGTGATGGATTCCGATCAATGAGTTCCCCACCGGCCATTCCACGGTCACCATCCCTCGAGGGGAAATCGAGCAGCGCCGGCGCCACGGCGCGAAACAGCAATCGGAGTCTCGTTCGTACTTTCTCCCTGCGTGCTTGTCGGTCTGAGGCACAGCCACTCCGGCAGAGTGGCAAGGTGTCCCGACCTGAAAGGAGAAACCAATGGACAAGCTGGATGTCCTCACAGGCAAAGTTGAAGAACTCGCAGGGATCGTTGGAAAACTCCCAGGGATGGTTGGAGAACTCGCCGGGGTCGTTGGAGAACTGAAGGGTTCGTTTGGATCTCTTGCAGAGATTCAGAGACAATCCTTGCAACTGGTTTCCTCTATGTCCGGCCGGATGGATCGGATGGAAGGCGATATCGGGCAACTGAAGAAGGATGTGTCCGACATCAAGAACCTGCTGAATGGCCGGCGCTGAAGAGACAGCCGGCATGAACCAAGGAAGCTAAGCGGGAAAGCCCCATTGGCGAAGTCCTTTCCGGCAAGTGTCTGGCCACCGCCTTCAGTAGCCATTTTTGACCATATTCGTTATTCCTGCTAGGATGGATGACTGATGCATCCCCGTGGAGGACCGCTGAATGAATGTGTCTCTTACCTCGGAACTTGAAGCCTTTGTGGCATCCAAGGTGCGGAGTGGGCGCTACCATTCGGCCAGTGAGGTGATTCGTGAGGCATTGCGGCTGCTGGAAGAGCGCGAACAGTTGAGAGCCCTCCGAATTCGTGCGCTACGCGAGAAAATTGGCGAAGGATTGGAGCAACTGGATCGCGGCGAAGGAATTGCCGGGGAGTTGGTATTCTCCGAACTGGAGGCTGAGTTGGGCATCCTGGAACAAACCCGGCACCAAGATTGAGTCAGTACCTTCTTGCCCCAGCGGCGGTGCAAGACCTCAGAGAAATCCAAGCCTACATTGCACGGGACAGCGTTGACGCATCCCGGCGTGTGGTCGCTCAACTTCGCACGGCTTGCGAGCGACTGGCACGGAACCCGTTAATGGGGCATAGCCGCGAGGATTTGACAGATCAACCGGTATTGTTCTGGCCCGTAGGAATGTACTCAGTAATCTATCGCCCAGAGACTACGCCTTTGGAAATCGTGCGGGTCTTGCACGGATCTCGGGACATTCCAAATCTGGTGTAACGCAAGCACGATCCCTGCCAGCTTATCCAATTACACTTTCGGATTGACGCCGCCGACAGCTTTGAAACCGCCGTTCAACACAACTCGAATCCTGCCGGTACTTCTCATTGTGTTTTTTGGCGCGCCGCTGTTCTCCCGAGCGGATGCCTATCAGGAGGCGTTGGCAAGCTACCGGTCCGGGAGTTACCTGGAGGCGCTGGTGGCCGTGCAGAATGCCCTGAGCCAGGATGAAGGCGACGCTTCCTACCACCTGCTCCATGCCAAGGTTCTGGCGGAGCTGCGCCAATACAGCGACGCCGAGGAGAGCCTGAAGCGAGCCGGCGAACTGCGTCCCCAATGGGTGGAACCCCTCTACGAGTCGGGCATGCTCCTGTTCAGGCGCGGCAATTTCCAGGAGGCGGCTACGACGCTGTCAAAGGGAGTCGAGCTCGCACCCGATTCGGTCAAGACCCGCTTTCTGCTGGGTGTCAGCTATCTGCAGATCAACCGGGACCATGCGGCCATGGAGCAGTTCAAGGCCGTGGAGGCGGCCGACCCGCGCTACCCCGCGGTTCACCACAGCATCGGAAGGGTCTACTTTCGGCAGGGCAGGGACACCGAGGCCATTGCGCATTTCACAACCGAGTTGGCGCACAACCCCGATCATCACGCGGCCAGGTTTCTTCTGGGCAAGGCGCTGGTAAGGACGGGCCGGGCGGAAGAGGCGGTGGCGCAACTGCTGAGGCTTCAGGGAAAAGACGTGGGCCAGGGGCAACTGCACTATTATCTTGGTGCTGCCTATCGTCGACTGGGGAAGCGGACAGAGGCCCTGGAAGCGCTTCAGAAGAGCATCCAGGTAAATCCCAACTCCTATGAATCGCGCTACCTGCTGGCTCGGCTCTACCTGGAAACCGGCCAGACCGACATGGCCCGCAAGCAAATGGCGGCCTTCGAGCAGTTGCGGAACAGAGAAGGGCGAGGGCGGTCGGTCGAAGGTTTGAAGCGGGAGAGGCAGGACCCGGAATTCAGTGAAGCCGACATCGATGCCGATGGCCGGTTGACGCCGGTCGAATTCGAGCGCTTCGTCAATACGCGAGTGAAGGGTTTTGCAAGACACGGCGAGTTCTTCCGGGGGTTGGACGGCAACGGCGACGGCGGTCTGGACCGCCAGGAATTCTCCCGGCGATTTGAGGTTCTGCGAAGTCTCCAGGGTCAATAAGAATCAGGTTGGCGTTGGTTCGAAAAAGGTGGACTTTCGAGCATGGCAGTCCCAAGAGGGGGTTTGCGGGTGAATCTTCACCGAGGGCCCAGGCGGCGGGCTGCGGCTGAGGCCCCGGTGCCTCTTATGTCGGTTCGGACTGGTTCCGGGCGAACCCCTGAAGGCCCGGTCCGTCGCTCGATCGGGTTCGCAATGGGGTGGCGGGTCCTGCTCGCGGCGCACCTGTTTCAGGCTCCGGCCCTGCCGGAGGCGATTCCCCAATTCGTCGACATTACCCGCTCCAGCAACATCGCCTTCCGCCACATGAACGGCGCCGAGCGGAACAAGCGCTACCTGTTCGAGCTCAAGGGCGGGGGCGCCGGCTTCTTCGATTTCGACAACGACGGCAGGCTGGACCTCTTTATGGTTCAGGGATCCACCCTCGAGCGGTTCCGCAAGGGAGACAACCCCCACGGCACCCTCTATCGAAATCGGGGAGACGGCACCTTCGAGGACGTGACCCGAAAGTCGGGACTGACCCGCACGGCCTGGGGGATGGGAATCAGTTTCGGAGACTACGACAACGACGGCTTCGCCGACGTCTACCTCAACAACCTGGGAGCCAACTTCCTCTATCGGAACCAGGGGGACGGGACCTTCGAGGATGTCACGGAGCGGGCCGGCGTGGGAGGCTCCGGGTGGACCTCCTCCTCGGCCTTCGGCGACTACGACGGCGACGGAGACCTGGACCTGTTCGCCTGCAACTACATACACTACGAATTCGACAACCTGCGGCCACCCGATCCCAAGCTGGTCTGCCACTACCGGGGCACCACCATCCCCTGCGGACCGCTGGGACTCCAGGCGGGATCCAACCGGCTCTACCGCAACAACGGCGACGGCACCTTCGCCGACGTCACCGCGGAATCCGGATTGGACGAGAACAACCACTTCTATTCTCTGGGCGTGGTCTGGGCCGATCTGGACGGCGACGGAGACCAGGACCTCTACCTGGCCAACGACAGCACCCCCAACCAGCTCTATGTCAACCAGGGAAACGGCACCTTCAAGGAAATGGGACTGCTGAGCGGTCTGGCCACCAGTGCGGCCGGCGACTTCCAGGGCGGCATGGGTGTGGACGCGGCCGACTACGACAACGACGGTCGCCTGGACGTCTTCGTGACCAACTTCGCCCACGATTACAGCACGCTCTACCGGAACCGGGGCGGCCTCATGTTCGAGGACGTGACCCAACAAGCCGGGTTGATTCAGCCGGAATGGCTGTTGGTGGGTTGGGGTACGGGGTTTTACGACCTCGACCACGACGGCTGGAAGGACATCTTCCACTCCAACGGGCACGTTTATCCTTTCATTCTCGACGCCGAATGGTCGGAGACCTATTTCCAGCCCTCCTCCATCTATATCAACCAGCGGGACGGGACCTTCAAGGACGTGAGAGAGATGGCAGGAGGCGATCTTGGGAAAAAGCTCTTGGGACGAGGGATGGCTTTCGCCGACATCGACAACGACGGCGACATGGACTTCCTCATCGGCAACCTCAACGGCACCCCTCGGCTATATCGGCACCAGGGGGCGGCCCCCAACCATTGGGTAATGTTCCGGGCCAGAGGGGTGCGGAGCAATCGAGACGGCATTGGGACCCGCATCACCGTGGTGACCGGTCGACTGAGGCAGGTCTGGGAGATCAAGCGAACCGTGGGGATCTACTCGGCCAGCGATCCCAGGGCCCATTTCGGACTGGGGAAAGCCGGCCGCATCGATCGGGTGGAGGTCCAATGGCCCAGCGGGGTGGTGCAGGAATTCAAGGACGTGGCCGCCGACCGGCACTACCGGATCGACGAAGCCAAGGGGTTGGAGAGGGAATTCTTGCCGTGACGTCACCGAACCGAATTGGTGACTTTCATCGGCGGCTCGTACTGAGCCTGATCGGACTTGAGGAGGTATGAGTTCCTGCGTCTCCCGGCCATCGTTTTTTCCCGCAGGTCCCGTCCCCGAATCCAACGGATATTGGTGTAGTGGAACCCATAAGGTGAGCGAGGGGAGGAATCGAAGGGAACATAGGTGAACCATTGGGACTTGGAGCTAAGGACCCAGCCACCTCGGTTTTGATAGCCGAACCCGGGGTAGGCGGAATCCCGGCTCGCCAGCGAGAGTCCGGCGTTCACCTGCACCAGTTGCCGGGCCCGCAGCCGGCTCCAGAGGTTGAGCGGGTCCTTCCGGTAGTTCTTGTCGAGACCCGACGATCCAGGTTCCAACGAAGAAGATGAATTGCCGAGGATCCAGCGCCTCCCGGATTTCAGCTGGGTCGTCCTTCCCCCCGCTCCTGTCCACAGGATTCTCCCTTTGTAAACGGAAACAGCCGACTTATGACCCGGCAGGACATCGAGCCGATACAAACCGCGGGTTTGCACGCGAAGGTCGCCGGATGGAGCCGCCAGGGACAGGGAGTGGATCCTGGGGTTCAAGCTTGCCGATTCGATGATGACCGTGCCCCGGACCACCTGGAACCGCATGTCCCTGTAGGTCGTGCCCATCACCTTGATCTCGCTGTTTTCGGCGACTCTCAGGTAGGTCCCCGGGCTCAGCAGCAACTCCGCCCGGCTGTTGCCGGTTGTCCTCAAGCCGCCGCCGGCCTTGATCCGATAGCCGGCATTGGCACGTACCGGCTGGGCCACCGCCGGAACCGAGACCAGCGGACGCCGTCCCCAGAAGCAGTTCAGCAGAAAGGCGGCACGCTCCATTCCCCAGGAATCCAGTGTGGCCCACTCATACTTGTCCATGCGGCTGACGGAGGGAGTTTCCGCCAAGGGGGCCAGTGAATAATGTCTGCTCTGGTTCAACTCGGATTGCTGCCCCTTGAGCCCCAGCCAGGATAACCGCCCGGAGAAGACAGTGACCCGGACCGGCCGCTTTCGATGGACCCGGAGCCGGTAGAAGCCTGGACGAACCACCCGCAGGTCTCCCGCCGGAGTGGAAATGGTCGAGACCTGGTGCTCGTCCCGGGTTCTGGCGGAATCGACCACCACCTCTCCCTCCACCAACCGGAAATCCATGGCAGGGTAGTCAGCGGTCAGGACGTCCAGTTGAGCCTGTCCGGCGATGCGCAGGTAGCTGTTGGCGGACAGGGCGATTTCAACGCGGTCGCCCGGCTGCGTGCGAACCTGCTCTCCCGTCGTGAGCCGGTGACCGCGGTGCAAGCGCCCGGGTCGCCGTTGTCCGGCGTCCAGGGCGGCGGGGTTTCCACTGACGTGCCGGACTGAGCCGGGCCGGGCGTTGGTCACCGCGGCGGAAGCATTCGGGGATACCGGGAACGCCGGGAAAGAGCCGTGAAACAGCAGTCCGAGGACACCAATTGCGATGAGCACTCTCATGGAGGGGCCTGCCGTCGACACCGGGGACTCAACGTACAATCATTCTCGACAAAGCATATATTTTTCGCCCTGGTTGCGCGCAAAAAATGCTAATATTCAACTGGAATTTTTGCACTTGCGGTGAGTTACGTCGTGACGGTCATCCGTTCCAATTGGCTACCTTTTCTGGTTGTCCCTACAACGGCCCTGGTTGTAGCCGGCGCACTTTGGGCGGAACTTAAGCAACCGCTCTGGACTGTCCACCGGGTCATCAAGCCGGTTCCCGCTCTCTCCAACGTTTCCCCCAGTTCCTCCTCGTCACGCGACTCCACCCTCACCATAACCGTGAGCGGCGACGGATTCGTGGACGGCGCCTCGCTAGTGCAGTGGGACGGGGAAGACCTGCCCACCACCTTCGAGACCACCAGCGAACTCACGGCTCGCATCTCCCCGGAACGGCTATCGACCCCGGGAGACGTTGCCATTACCGTTTTCAATCCCGAGCCGGGCGGCGGGACTTCCACCTCGATGACCTTCACCGTCACCGAGGGGGAACCTTCTCTGGATCTTTTCGTTCCGGTGGTGGTGTCCGTGTCCGGAGTCAATAACTCCTTCTTTACCTCGGAGTTGACGCTGACCAACAAGACCGAAGCTGCGGTCACTCTGAGTCTCCGGTACACCGCCACGCCCAGCAATATAACCGGGCTGGTCTCCGATATTCAATTGCCGCCGGGCCAGCAAGTTGAATCCAATGCCATCGAGTACTTGAGAGGCCTGGGACTGCCGATCGCATCCTCTGGCAATCGAGTCGGAACACTGAGAGTGCGGGCTCACGGGAGTTATTCCCCTTCCGATGTCGCCGTGACGGTCAGAACCAGCTCCCCGGTGCCTGAAGGACGAGCCGGACTCTCCTATATGGCCGTGCCGGTGGCGACCGATGCGCTCACGGGTCCCTCCTACC
>JAPPFQ010000261.1:8048-11151 GCA_028875135.1 Acidobacteriota bacterium | reverse complement strand
CTCCTATGGTATCCTTGGGCGTGCTTTCAGTCAGTTCCGTGGTATCGAGGTCGGCCTTCCCGTGTACTTGAGATTGATTGCCGCTGCCCTCTGCCTGGCGGCTCCGCTGAGCGCTCAGAGCACTGAAGCAGTCACTGAGCCCAAGCTGCTCTCCCATTTCCCTCTGGGCGGACAACAGGGGACTACTCTCGACCTCGAGGTCTCGGGCGCAGCCCTGCAAGGCACCCACGCCGTCTGGTTCGAGGGTGGGGAACTCTCCGCTTCCATCCTGAAGCTGGAAAAACTCCAGGCTGCCTCTGAAGAAAAGGACAAGGAGCCGGAAGACTACCTGGGAAAAGCGGTGAAGGCCGATCACCGGGCTGTCATTCGGATCCGGATACCGAAAACGGCCTCCCTCGGGTTGCACCTGTTCCGGCTGGTCACTCCGCGGGGACTCTCCAATGCCCTGGGCCTGCAGGTAGTCCCCGATCCGATCATTCCGGAAACCGCCCGCCCGCACCAGACCGCGGAAGATTCGCAATACCTGCCGGTACCCGCCGTCGTAAACGGCAGGCTTTCGGAGAAGGGCCAGCGGGACTTCTATGCATTCCGCGTTTCCCAGGGGGAGGAACTGCTTTTTGCCGTCCGTTCCGATTTGGGCCCCAGCCGCACCTACCAGGCCCAGGCCGGAATCACCCTCTACCAACGCTCCGACAGTTGGTTCGATCCCAGCCGTGTGGTCCGGTTGGCCGTTAAGGGCCCCGCCCTGACCTGGGAGCCCTTTCAGCGATACGAGCGAACCCGGTCAACCGGCAGATTCGCCCTCTTCCAGCGTATTTCTCACCGGTTTGAGGCCCCGGGCCGCTATTTCCTTTCGGTCGGCACCTTCACCGGAACCGGCGACCCCAATCATGGCTACCAGCTTCGGATTGTCCGAAGCCGGTCCTCTGAGCCCCACCAGGTCTTGGGCAAGCTGGCTCACCCCGATCCGGGCGACTGGCTGGAAAGGGACTCGGCCACCCTGAGACAACTGGGAAGTTTCCAGCGGCCGCTTGAGCCCAACCGTTTGGCCCTGTTGCAGTACCGTTCCGGCGGGACACCCTTCAACGGGAAGCCCACTGCACCAACCGAATCCGTATCCAGCCGGGGCAATTCTTCCAATCCTTCTCCCGACCGTGCTTCCCGGATCGAAACGGCTCCCGAAGTGGAACCCAACAACTCCCTCGACCGACCGGGCACGGTGAGGATCCCCGGCCTGATCGAGGGCCGAATCCAGACCCCCGGCGATATCGACCTCTTCCGCTTTCGAGCAGAAGCGGGACAGAAACTGGCCTTCGAGATCGAAACTCCCGGGGACTCGCCGCCACATTTCAACCCCTGGCTCAAGCTCCTGGACGGGAGCGGCAACGAGCTGGTGTCCAACATATACATGGAATACGGCGGCGACGGAGATGACGTCAACAAGACGGTTGAACGGAAAACGATCTTCACCGTCGAGCAAACGGGCAGCTACTTCCTGCAGATCCGGGAGTTGACCTCGGTGCTAGGGGGACCCCGGTTCAGGTATCGGTTGCTGGTGCGCCCGCAGGTTCCTCACCTGGGCCGGGTTGAAATCAGCCTGGGAGTCACGCCCTCCCTGTCCACACTCATCGACAAGACCGACCGAATCAACCTGGTGGCGGGCCAGGCCAGGGAAATGGTGGTGGTGTGCGAAAAGGAGGAAGGGTTTCAGGGAAATGTCCTCCTCACGGTCGACAACCTTCCCCCCGGCGTGCAAGCCTGGGTCAGTACCGCGGCCGGCTGGACGGAGACGTTAATGCGGGGCATCCAGTATCGACCGCTGGGTGTCGAGGTCGTATCCCCACGCCACCACCGCCCTCAACGAAGCGCAACCACGCTCGTGTTCTGGGCGAGTCCCGATACGCCCATCACCGGTGCCCCGCGATTTCTTGAACTCAAGGCCCGGCCGGTCGTGGATGGAAGGGTGGGACCGGCGTTGCCGGCAGGAAGGATTCCCTTCCTGGCTGTCCGGCCGGCCGAAGAGACTCAGGTGATGACTTCCCGACGCTGATCGCCGGACGCATTGACAATCTGGAGGAACGTTGATCCTTCGACCCGAATACCAGTCATTGGCAAGAATCCTGGCGACTCTCCTGATTTGCCTCGGGTGGAATTCCGGTTGGGCCCGCGGCCAGGAAACCGCAGTTCCTCCAACCCTGCTTTCGCTACGGATTGTTCCGGAGGAAATTCATCTCTCCGGTCTCAACCCCTCCCAGCAGGTGCTGGTGCTGGGCAGGTATGCCGACGGTCTGGAACGCGACCTGACGGGTGCTTCACCCCTTGTATTGGGCTCCGCCGAGGTGGCGGCCATCGAGGATCAAGGCCGATTGACAGCCCTGGCGGAGGGAAGCACCACGCTGCAGGCCCAGGTGGCCAACCATTCAGCCACGGCAATGCTGACGGTTCAGAGGCTGAAGTCGCCGCCACCCTTCAGTTTTCAGCACGACATCGGCGGAATCCTGACCAAGCGGGGATGCAACGACAGTAGTTGCCATGCGGGTGTCAAGGGACGAGGGGGATTCAAACTCTCTCTCAACGCCTTGGACCCGAAGGAAGACTACCGGTGGATCGTCAAGGGCGGCACCTACCAGGTGATGAGCCTGGAATCGGCAGGTCCGGAGTCCCCCCGCATCGACCTGAGCCAACCCGAAAACAGCCTGTTGCTGCGTAAACCCACGCTCCTGTTGCCTCATGGAGGTGGAGAACGCCTGACCGCCGAGTCTTCCGACTACCGCACTCTGTTGGACTGGATTCAGTCCGGCGCTCCTTACGAGTACGACGATCCAGCGGTTGAAGTCGAACGGGTGACCCTGTTTCCGGAGGAAAGCGTGCTCGATGCCAAGGGAACCCGGCAGGTGCTGGTCACCGCCCATCTTGCCGACGGTCGCACCCGGGACCTGACCCATCAGGCCTCCTACCAGTCCAGCAATGAAGAGGTGGTGACGGTGACCGACTTCGGTCGAGTCCGGGCTCGGACCCTGGGAGAGACGACCCTTATCGTCCGCACCGCCGGTCATACCGTCAGCGCGCGTTTCGGAGTCATCTCCGAACCGTTACAGGCCAA
>JAPPFQ010000261.1:0-8038 GCA_028875135.1 Acidobacteriota bacterium | reverse complement strand
CCCCGCACAACTTTATCGATGACTTCGTTTTCGGCAAGTTGAGCCGCTTTCAGATCCCCGCGTCACCGCTCTCCAGCGACGCCGAGTTCCTGCGGCGTGTCTGCCTCGACTTGACGGGAACGCTACCGCCGCCCGGTCGGGTGCGGGAGTTCATCGCCAGCCGGGACCCTCAAAAACGAACGAAACTGATTGACGCCCTGCTGGATTCTCCCGAATACGTGGACTACTGGACCTTTCGCTTCGGCCGGCTCTTCCGGGTGGCGGCAGGCGCCGTCGGTGGGGCTGAGCACGCCTACACCTATTGGCGTTGGGTGTGGGAGAACATCGCCCAAAACAAATCCTATCGGGAAATCGCCCGGGAGCGGCTGGCGGCACAGGGCTACGGCGGCGCCTCGAGACACTTCCTTTCCTACGGGGAAGAAGCCAAGGCCGCCGACATCATGCCGGAAGAGGTGCGGGTCTTCCTGGGAAGACGGCTGGATTGCGCCCAGTGTCACGACCACCCCTACGAGCAGTGGAGCCAGGATCAGTTCTGGGGGCTGGCGTCCTTCTTCGGGCAGATCAGCCGAACCGAATGGACCGGGTTCGGGGCGGCGGTTCTCTTTGACGATCCCGCCGGCCGCCAACCGGATTTTGGAGAGTCGGCGGAAACGGTGAAGGTGATTCATCCCCGTCGCAAGCAGCTCGTCAAACCCGCATTCCTGGAGGGACAGGCCATCGCCTCCGAAGGCATCGGACATCCCCGCCGCGAGTTTGCCCGCTGGGTCACAGAGCACCCCTACTTTGCCGAAACCCTGGTCAACCGCATGTGGGGCCACCTGTTTGGGCGCGGCCTGGTGGATCCGGTGGACGATTTCCGCTCGACCAATCCGCCGACCCACCCCGATCTACTGAAGGCTCTGGCCGAGGACTGCCGGCGCAACGGATACGACCTGAAGCAGATTCTGCGCCGGATCACCAGTTCTCGAACCTACCAGCTCGCCTCGTCTCCACGGGAGTCTAATCGCCAGGATACCTTGAACTACTCCCACTTCATCCCGAAGCCGCTGGAAGCCGAAGTGCTTCTGGATGCCATCAGCCAGGTGACCGGCGTCCCGGAAGTCTTCGAAAACGGCCCGGGGGGCCAGGCTCCCCCGGGAACCCGGGCTATTCAACTGGAGGTGCCCGACATCTATCCCTCCGATTTTCTGCAGATGTACGGGAGACCCAATCTTCTGCAGATCCCGGAAACCAAGACCTCGCCCAGCCTCAACCAGGCGCTCCACATGCTGGTGGGAAAGACCTACACGGAGAAGATTTCCAGGAAAGGCGGACGCCTCGACCAGTTGATCCAAAAAGACGCATCCCACGGCGAGGTGATTCAGGAGCTCTACCTGGCCGCCTTGTCTCGCTTTCCCTCACCGCTGGAGCTGGCCGAGCTGGAATCGGTCCTGGGCAAGAGTTCCGACAAGAGGCGGGCCTGGGAAGACCTGGTCTGGAGTCTGATCACCTCCCGAGAGTTTGCCTTCAACCACTGACGCCGCCATGGTGGAACCGAACGCGGGCGCCAGGAGATTGACAATGATGCGAAACGCAGGGTGTTTGACGGTTACTCCGGAGCTTCTGAAGCGACGCCACTTCCTTCGAGTCGGCTCTCTCAGCCTTCTCGGAATCAGCCTGCCCCAATTTCTGAATTTCCGGAGCCTGCAGGCTGCCGGAGCCAAGGACTCCCGCAAGCAGGGGAAGGCCCAGGCCTGCATCCTGGTCTGGCTGGAAGGAGGTCCCAGCCACGTGGATACCTGGGACCCCAAGCCCAACAGCAGCTTCAGGCCCATCTCGACCAACGTGGCGGGAATTCAGGTTTCCGAGCTGCTTCCACGGGTGGCCGGGCAGATGGACAAACTGGCTCTCCTCCGATCGGTCCACACCGAAGAAAACAACCACGGCCAGGGCACCTATTACGCGCTGACCGGACACCGTCCCACCGCCGCCATGCAGTTTCCCAGCCTGGGCACCATCGTCACCAAGGAACTGGGGGCCCGCAACAACGTTCCCGCCAACGTGCTGGTTCCCGACACCTGGAAAACGGCTTCCTACGGCCAATATACCAAGGGCGCCTTTCTGGATCCGGCTTACGACCCCATGGTGGTTCCCGATCCCAGCAAGGAGGACTTCCAGATCTCGGACCTGGCTCTTCCGAAATCGCTGACGGTTGAACGCTTGCGGGACCGGCGTTCCCTGTTGAAACTGGTCGACAGAATGTATCGCAGCAAGATCGAAAGGGCCGAGCACCTGGCCATGGATCGATTCACCCAGCAGGCCCTGCAGATGATCCTGACACCGGAAACCCGCCAGGCCTTCGACTTGAGCCGCGAGCCTGAAAAGATCAGAGAGGCGTACGGGAGGGGCAGCTTCGGCCAGAGCCTGCTGCTGGCTCGCAGGCTGGTTGAAGCGGGCGCCCGCTTCGTCACGGCTGCCGGCCACGAGCTGAACGGCTGGGACACCCACTCCGACAACGACGAACGCCACAAGGACAAGATGGTCCCGGGCCTGGACCGAGCACTCCCCACCCTGCTGGAAGACCTCGAGCAGCGAGGCCTGCTGGATTCCACCGTGGTCATCGTGATGGGTGAATTCGGCAGATCGCCCCACCACAACTCAAAGGCCGGACGAGACCATTGGCCTCACTGCTGGTCGCTGGCAATCGGAGGCGGCGGTATTCGGGGAGGCCAGGTGGTGGGGGCCAGCGACGAACGCGGCGCCTACGTGGCCGAGCGCATGATTTCCATGGGCGACCTCTACGCCACTATCTACAAGGCCCTGGGAATCGATTGGACCAAGGAATACATGAGCCCCATAGGCCGCCCGGTAAAGATCGCCAATGCCCTCGACGACGAGACCGGTCAGCCGATTGAGGAGTTGATCTGAAAGGTCTTATTGAACAGGATGGCATTGGAGCCGAAGCGCCGATGCCGGAAATTTCAGGGCGAGGCCAACACCGGAAGAAGACGCAAGCAGCGGCATTGAGGATACACCTTTGGAACGGCCCCGTTCACCTTCCTGCTGATGGCGCCGATGTGCATCCGCCGGACTCCAATGCCGGGTTGGGCTTCAATACGCGGATTCGGTGGTTCTCCGAATCCGCAATGAAGACTCTGCAGTCGGAGCCTACCGCTACGCCACCGGGGAAGCTCAACCGAGCCCCGGTGGCCGGACCGCCGTCCCCGCCATAGCCTCCCTCCCCGGTGCCGGCAATGGTGCTGATGGTCGCCGTGGCCGCATCCACCTTGCGGATGCGGTGGTTCACGGAGTCTGCGATGTAGACGTTGCCGGAGCCATCCACCGCCACGCCACCCGGGAAGTACAACCCGGCCTCGGTGGCTGGGCCGCCGTCCCCGCCGTAGCCCTGCTCCCCCGTGCCAGCGATCGTGCTGATCGTCCCCGTAGCGGCATCCACCCTGCGGATGCAGTTGTTCGAACTGTCTGAGATGTAAACGTTGCCGGCAGCGTCCACCGCCACGTCATCAGGGAATGCCAACCTGGCCTCGGCAGCCGGGCCGCCATCCCCACTGTAGCCCCACTCTCCTGTGCCCGCGATTGTGCTAATTGTCCCTGTAGCAGCATCCACCTTGCGGATGCGGTTGTTCCCGCCGTCCGCAATGTAGAGGTTGCCGGCGCCGTCCACCGTCACACCGCTCGGGCTCAACCGGGCCTGGGTGGCCGGTCCGCCGTCTCCGCCGTAGCCCCGATCTCCTGTACCCGCGATCGTGCTGATCGTCCTCGTGGCGGCATCCACCTTGCGGATACGGCGGTTCCAACCGTCCGCAAAATAGAGGTTACCGGCAGAGTCCACCGCCAGACTTTTGGGGGATGCCAACATGGCCTGGGTGGCCGGGCCGCCGTCCCCGCCGTAGCCCCGCTCTCCGGTTCCCGCAATGGTGCCGATCCCTCCCCCGAAGCCGCTCACCCTGCGAATGCGCTGGTTCTGGGTGTCGGCGACGTAGACGTTGCCGAAGGAATCCACGGCTACGCTCAGAGGGTTGGAGAGCTTCCCGAGGTGGACCAGGAAATGATCCACCCACCCACCGCCGGCGACGGTCAGGGTGGTCCCCGCAGCGGGATCGAACTTGCGAACGAGGTTGGTGAAAGACTGCGTGAAATACACATCGCCCTTTCGATCGACCGCCAGACCTCGAAGAGACAACGGATTGACCTCATGGGGGATGGTGCTGATGGTGCCGGCCGGATCCACCCTGCGGATGCGGTTGCCGCTGGTAACGTAGAGGTTGCCGGCGCCATCCACGGCCACATACCGGGGAACGAGTCGAGCCTCGGTGGCCGGGCCGCCGTCCCCGCTGTTGCCACGTCGTCCCGTGCCCGCGACGGTTCCGATAACCCCCGTGGCGGCATCCACCTTGCGGACGCGGCTGTTCAGATAGTCCGCGATGTAGAGGTTGCCGGCGCCGTCCACGGCCACGCCCGCGGGCGACTTCAACATGGCCTCGGTGGCCGGACCGCCATCGCCGCTGTAGCCCCATTCCCCGCCCGCGATGGTGCTGATGATCCCAGTAAAGGCGTCCACCTTGCGGATGCGGTCGTTGAAGGTGTCCGCAATGTAGAGATTGCCGACTCCATCCGCTGCCACGCCGCCAGGGAGTGACAACATGGCCTCGGCAGCGGGGCCGCCGTCTCCGCCGTAACCCCGCTCTCCTGTGCCCACGATCGTGCCGATCGTCCCCGTAGCGGCATCCACCTTGCGGATGCGGTGGTTTCCGTCCGCAATGTAGACGTTGCCGGCAGCATCCGCCGCTACGCCATCAGGAAATGACAACATGGCCTCGGTGGCCGGACCGCCGTCCCCGCCGTAACCCGCCTCCCCGGTGCCGGCGACCGTGCCGATCCTCCCGGTGAAGGCGTCCACTCTGCGGATGCGGTGGTGACCCCGGTCCACGATGTAGAGGTTGCCGATGGCGTCCGTCGCCACGGCGCCGGGAGATTCCAGCCAGGCCCGGGTGGCCGGCTCACCGTCCCAAACGTAGCTGTTCCCCGTCAGAGTGCTGATCGTATAGGCCAACACCGCCGCATCGACCGACACGGGGATAGTCCGGGTGGCTCGCGTTCCGTCCGAACCGACCGCTGTCACCGTGATGACACCCTCACCGGCGTTCAGGGCCGAGAGGGTCACGTAGCTTCCCATCACTCGCACCGTCTCCACGATCCCGTCTGACGATTCCACCTCGTAGCCGACAGCATCGAAGCCTGAGAAATACCCCGACACGTCTACGGTGGCGTCCGGCGTCCTCAGCGTCACCCCCGAGAGAGGCTTCAACACGCGGACACGGTCTTGTTCGCTCCTCCCTGAAACGTTCGAGATGTAGGGGCCCCAGGTCTCGGTGAAATAGACGTTGCCGGACGCGTCCACCGCTATGCCATTGGGGTATGACACCTCGATCTCGGTGGCTGGGCCACCACTCCGGCAGCAGCGTTGCTCTCCCGTGCCGGCGATGGTATCGATGATCCCCGTGAAGGCGTCCACTCTGCGGATGCGGTGGTTCCGGCCATCCGCGATATAAGCGTTGCCGTCGCCGTCCACAGCCACACTGAAAGGATCTCCCAATTGGGCCCCGGTGGCCGGACCACCATCCCCGACATTCCCTTCACCTGCCGCACTCCCGACGTAGTCACGTCCCGCGACCGTGTGGATGATTCCCGTAAAGGCATCCACTTTGCGGAGGAAGTTGCCGTCCGAGATGTAGACGCTACCGTCGCCATCCACCGCCAAGCCATCAGGGGAACACAACCCGACCTCGGTAGCCGGACCGCTGCCCCCGCTACAGTCATGCCCCTCCATGCCGGCAATCGTGCTGATCGTCCCCGTAACGGCATCTACCTTGCGGACGCGGCTGCCTTCGGCAATGTAGACGCTGCCGTCGGCATCCACCGCCACGTCCGCGGGGAGTGACAACCTGGCCTCGGAGGCCGGGCCGCCGTCTCCGCTGTAGCCCTGCTCTCCCGTGCCGGCAATCGTGCTGATCGTTCCCGTTGCAGGGTCCACCTTGCGGACACGGTGGTTGAAGAAGTCGGCAACGTAGAGGTTGTGGCGGCTGTCTACCGCCAAGCCCTCGGGCTGGTTGAGTCGAGCTTGGAGAGCCGGGCCGCCGTCCCCGCTATAGCCGTCCTCCCCGGTGCCGGCGATGATATTGACGGTCCCGGTGGCGGCATCCACCTTGTGGATGCGATGACCTTGCGGCACCAACGATTCCACGACGTAGAGATTGCCGTCGCCATCCACTGCCACATCCTGTGGATTGGTGATTCGATACTTGGTGGCCGCAACGGTCTCGAGTCTGTAGGCCATTGGAGGTACGGCCGCGCCGACCGTCACCGGGATGCGCTGGAGGGCCGATCCCGCGGAATTTTGCGCCACCACCTCGACGATGGTGGCGCCCTTTTTCACAGGCACGATGGTCACCGTCTCGTCCTTCGCGCTTGCCGTCGCCACGGTTTCGTCCAATGAATCCGCCGTTATGACCAAAGCACCCGAAGCTTCGAAGGACTCCCGCACGTTCAACGCCACAGACCAGCCTTCCACTCTCAGCCTCTGCTCTGCAATGGCGCCCTTTGCCGTTGGTCCATCGGTACTTTGCGCATAGGTCACCTCCGGCACCGCAAGGACGGAGCCTGCTGCAACGATTGCAAGAGAAGTCTTCAGTCGTGTTCCAAGAACCATGATGTTCATCCTCCTCCGAGAAGACCTCCGACATCATGCAGTGCCGCTGGAATCTCCGTCGCCCCTCCGACTGCCAACGGGATTTGCCTTGGGGGCAGGATTCTCCTGCCCTTACCCCTATAAACAATTGAAACGGGTATTTATTACAATTTTTTGCCGTGAGCCTTCTGCAAACCTCGGCAGGTAGCGGGAGTTTATGTCCGGAAAGGCGAGAAAACGGGTCAGTGGAGGGACAAGTCCGCTCCCTGTTGTTTCAAGAATGTCATTGCCGTCGGGGCGTTACCACCGGAACATCCCTCTTGCCACTCCAATGTCGCGCTCCATTCCGAATTTTGCAAGAGGCTCGAATGTCGACTGATTTGGAATACTCGATCTTCTCAGAGGGCATCCCCAGGCCGGACAGTAATGGGCGAGGCGTGGTGGTGGACCAGGTGCCACCTCCCCTTGACCCTGAAAAAGAGGTTGGTTCCCTGAGCCTGAGAACGGCTGAAGTTGGCGTTCTGGAATGTCTCTATGTTCTCCAGGCAGGACACCCAGGCGAAGTCCCCATTCACCCGGATCGAAACCTCGGTCGCCCGGATCTTCATGTGCTCGGTATTGCGGAAGATGGTGGCCCAGCTCTTGCGAATCCTCTTCCAACCCGTCAGCAGTTCCCAACTCGGATGCACGCATTGGACCCACGGCTCCTGAAGCCAGACCCTTCCCATGGTTCGGAGGCTCTGGTCGGAAACCGCCTGGTAGAAGCGCCGGTTCACCCGAAATACCTCCAACTCCTCGCCGCTGAATTTTGCTTCTTCGCTCTCGGGGGCCCCATCTTCTTGAACCACTCCGGGACGAGCCTCGGGTGAGCCGCCGGTGGCCCGCGGCAGCCGGTCAGGCAAGACCGCGCCCGGAAGCAGAATCAGCGACAGACAGAGGGCTGTTGCCCAAGGTATTCGTCTGGCCGGGTATAACGCACCCATCTCGTTTCCTCCCATACCTGCACTTCAGCCAAGTCCGGCCCCCGGCCTGCCCGGCGGATCAAACAAAGGGAAATCTGCCGTTCGCTACTGAACACGAACCACCGATAAACACAAAGACCGATGGACCTCCTTTGCTGCGACGACGTCACGGAATCAAGCTCACCCGGGAGCGCGGGCGTCCCGCCCGCACAAATTCTGGCATAGCCTCGCCCATTTCGTCGACCCGGATGGACCGGCAACGGCCCCAGGACTCTGCTTCGGCAGCGCACATCGCGATCCCGCACGCAGGGTGCCGGGAGCGCCATCGCAGGCAAACTGAGCGGAACGCGACGGAACAGCATGCGGGCGAGACGCCCGCGCTCCCGGG
>JAPPFQ010000447.1:10159-11244 GCA_028875135.1 Acidobacteriota bacterium | reverse complement strand
GATGTTTGCCTGGGGACGAGGGGTCCCCCGAGACCAGTCTGAGGCCGTGAAGTGGTTCCGGAAGGCGGCCGAGCAGGGACACGGCCTGGCCCAATCCATTCTGGGCTTGCGGTACGCCTATGGCCGCGGCGTTCCTCAGGACGATTCCCAGGCCATCGAGTGGTTTCGCCGGGGGACCAAGCGAGGCAACGCCGTCGCTCAGCACAACCTGGGCGTCATGTACGAGAACGGAAAGGGGCTCGCCAAAGACGATCAACAGGCAGCCTACTGGTATCGACTGGCCGCCGAGCAGGGTGTGCCCCACGCCCAATCCAACCTGGGCAGGATGTACAGTGAAGGTCGAGGAGTCGCCCGGGACAAATTGGAAGCCGTCAAGTGGTTCCAGAAAGCAGCTCAGCGGGGACTACCCCAGGCCATGCACAACCTGGGCGTAGCTTATCTCAATGGAGAAGGCCTGGCTCAAGACGACCTGAAGGCCTATGCCTGGGTCCATTTGGCTGCCCAGTTCAGCAGCCGGGGCTGGCGCACCCGTGAAGTCCACCAGCAGTCAACCGACCTGAAAGGCAGACTGGGGCAACGGATGACTGCCAAGGAAATCAAGAAGGCCGAGCGACTTTCACAAAAGTGGCGAAAGAAACTTGCCCGCAGATAGGCTCCGCCACCGCCCCTCCACGACGGGGCGGATCATTCGAAGGTGAAACAACAAATCTTCATGACCTATCGGGAGCAAGGACCCTCTCCCGTGAATCCAGACTCCTGGATTATTGAACATCGATGCACAGGATGCACAGGATAACCAGGATGAGAGGCTGCTGCACGAGAGGCTGACTCCGGCGATGATCGTGTGCGGATTTGTGGATGTCCAGGACTACAAGCCAGCGGTCTCCGGAAAAAATCCTGTGCATCGATGTAAATCAAAAATCTACGCATGCTTGACTGAGCCTTTTGCAAAATTAGGCAGCGGGATCGTTGCCGGAAAAAGCCACAAAAGGCACAAAAACACAAAAAGAGCGGAGCCATGAGAAACGCCCCGGGCATGCGGGCTTTGGTCTGAGCGGCACGCAACGGGAGAGGATGCGGGCGGG
>JAPPFQ010000447.1:0-10149 GCA_028875135.1 Acidobacteriota bacterium | reverse complement strand
AAAACCAAAAAAAAAAAAAAAAAAACACCACCCCCCCCCCCCTCCCCTCCGGGGGGGGGGGGGGGTGTCGGGGGCCCCCCCCCCCCCTGGGTTGGGGGGGGGGGGGCCCCCCCCCCGCTCCCGGGGGGTGTCGTAGGGAACACTACCGGGGCTTTCCCAACTCGGCGCTGTCTACGATTCCAACGCCGACTGCTCTCATTTCGTCCACTGCACCCTCCACATCCCCCGGATTCAAATCGACGCCGCGGCAACAATCCCGGACCAAAAAGGTCGCAAACCCCAGGGCCCGCGCATCCAGCGCGGTGAACTTGACGCAGTAGTCGGTTGCCAGTCCCGCCACGAATACCGCGCTCACACCCCGTTGCTTCAGGTAGTGCCCCAGGCCGGTCGCCATGCGATGGCCGTTGTCATAAAACCCGCTGTAGCTGTCAATGTCGGCATCGGTGCCTTTGACGACGACCTTGGTCCAGCGATCTCGGTTCAGACCCGGTGCAAAGTCAGCCCCCGGCGTATTTTGCACACAATGGACCGGCCACAGCGTCTGTTCGAGCCCCCCCAGTTCAATCAAGTCTCCCACACGCTTTCCGGGATGGTTGGCGGCAAAGCTCCCGTGATCGGGAGGGTGCCAGTCCCGGGTTGCAACGATCGACTCGAATCTTGTCTGCAACCGGTTCACCAGGGGTACCACTTCGTCTCCGCCGGGAACCGCCAGCGCTCCCCCGGGAATGAAATCATTTTGAATGTCAACCACTATCAGGGCTTCCATGCCGATTGCTCTCCAGGATCATCCGTTCTCTCAGACGGTGAAGCCCCGACTCGAGACCCACTGGATACTGCCTGGGTCGGGTCAAGCGCTTCAGTGCAGGGTCCAACCGGGCCAACTGCTCTTGGGCCCGTTGGCGACAGCAGTCCGCCGACTCGGCCTGCCGGACCCGCTTCCCATTGCGCCAGACCGGAATCAGCAAGTCCTCACCGGACTCCCAGGGGGGAGACCGTCGCTCTCGACGCACACCGCTTGAATCCAGCAGCACCTGCCTCCTGCCTGACCCCAGGCGCGTATCATAGATGACATCTCCCACAAACCTCCCGGCCTCTTGGAACCGGCGAACTTGAAGGATGCCCGGTATGGATACCTTGACCGCCTGTTCAGACAGTTTCAGCTTATAGTCCCAGTCTCCCGACGAACCGCGAACGGCCGCCAACTTGTAGACTCCGCCCATTGCTGGCTGTCCGTCAGCCGTCACCATCCTGGTCCCGACACCCCAGACTCCAATGCTCGCCCCCCGTTTCTTGAGAGAGGCGATGAGGTGTTCGTCGAGATCGTTGCTGGCGATGATCACCGCTTCGTCAAAACCGGCCTCGTCCAGGATATGGCGGGCATCCCGGCTGAGCCGATCCAGGTTTCCCGAATCGAGGCGAATGCCCACCATCTCGTGGCCCGATTGTCGCAGTTGCTTCCCAACCCGGACAGCGTTGCGGACCCCCTCCAGAGTGTCGTAGGTGTCCACCAGGAAGACGCAATTGTTGGGGAGCGCCCTGGCGTACGCTTCGAAAGACTCGAGCTCGTTACCAAAGGCCATGACCCAACTGTGGGCATGAGTTCCCCGGACCGGAATTCCAAAGCGCTTCCCGGCAAGGAGGTTGGACGTGCCGTCACAGCCGCCGATATAGGCGGATCGACTTGCCGTGAGGCCGCCATCGCTTCCCTGCGCCCGCCGCAGACCAAATTCCAGTACGGGATCTCCAGCGGCGGCCAGACACACCCGGGCCGACTTGGTGGCTATCAGCGACTGAAAATTGAGGATATTCAGCAGGGTGGTTTCCAGGAGCTGGCATTGAAGGATCGGCCCCCGTACCCGCAGTACCGGCTCGTGAGGGAAGACCAACGTCCCCTCGGGGAAACCGTCCACCTCGCAGGTCAACTTCAGCCTGCCCAGATATCTCAGAAAGTCGGATTGGAATATCGGCCGGCCGTCGTTACCGGTCAGGCTCCCCAGATAGGCGATATCCTCGGCGCCGAAAGCGTATCGGTCCAGGGTTTCAATGACGCTGGCTAGCCCGCAGGCAATGGAAAAACCACCCCCGAAGGGTGTGCTGCGGAAGGTGAGGTTGAAGACGGCTTCCCTGTCCTGCCACCCGGTCTTCCAATAGCCATAGGCCATGGTCAACTGGTAGAGATCGGTCAGGAGGGAGTACTGACCGCGACCCTGCGCCTGATCGAAACCCAAGATCACTCATCTCCTATCGGGGATGACGAGCGAAACAATAGAGCGTTCCCCGGGTGCGAACGTAGAGTCGACTGTCGGCAATGGCCGGCGTGGCGTAACACTCGTCCGCAAGATCGTTGAGCGCCAGAACCTCCCATTGGCCACCGGCCTTCAAGACGGGGGCCTTCCCGTTCTGGCTGAACAGGTACACCTTGTCGTCCACGCCGACGGGAGAAGAATAGAACCGGTCGGTGACCCCGTTCAGGCGAGCCTGCTTGAGTACTTCCCCGCTTTCCGGATCCAGCGTGGTGACGATTCCACCATCCTTGACCAGGTAGAGGACGGATTGGTACAGGAGCGGAGAAGAAACGTTCGGCAGGGATTTTCGATATCGCCAAAGAATATTGCTGCCGGTCAGGTCTCCGCGCCCTCCGTGCCGAATGGCCATCATGTTGTTCTGGGCCTCCAGGCGAGCTCGATAGAAATCCCAATCCAGCCGGCTCAGGAAACGGTCCTTGTCCAGGTCCACGTTTCGCCAGTTCCTGGCCGGCTTGAATCCTTCGATCTCCTCCAATGACAACCGTCCGTCCCCATCGGTGTCCCGTTCCGCCAAGACCTGGGCATGGGAGGGAAGGTCGACGCGAACGGCGCTGTTCCCTCCGGATTCCCAGGCATTGAGGTAGATCCTGTCGCCGTCGATCAGCGGCACCGACTTGAGCTGCCAGGCCATGCCCCGCAGCCACCAGAGCTTCTTCCCCTGGTCCAGAGAGTAGGCGATCAACTGGTAGGATCCCGGCACGATCAACTCGGCGGGCTCGCCCCCGCGCCGAAATACCGCCGGGGTCGAATAGCCGCGGGTAACCTCAGGTCTTTCCGTTCTCCAAAGCATCCGCCCGCTGTCCTTGTCCACCGCAATCATGTAGGAGCCGCTGTCCTGGTCGCAGACCATGACGACCTTGCCGTCTACCAGGATCGGCGATGCACCGTGCCCATTGACATTGTTCAACGGTCCGACCGGCAATCGCCATCGCTCACGACCGTCCAACTCATAGGCAACCAGCCCGAAATCCCCGAAAAACACGACCAGGACCTCTCCATCGGTAACGGGCGTTGGAGAAGCGGCCGAGTTGATCTTGTGGTATCTCTGATCCCGTTCCCTGGCCAGGGAACGCTGCCAGAGGATCCGGCCCGTTTCGCGGTCGAGAGCATAGGTGACCAGCGAATCCTCCGAGGCCCCGGTCAGGAACAAGCGATCCCCGGCAATCACGGGAGAAGACTCCCCCGGCAGCAGACCGGTCTTCCAGGCGACGTTCTCGTCCGGCCCAAAGCGGACCGGGAGGTCTCGATCATCGGAGACACCCATGCCGGCAGGGCCCCGGAATCTCGGCCACACCGGAGCCTCGGCCGTTTCCTCGGCTCCAATCCTTGCCGGCAGGAAACCGGCGGCCAGTCCGGCTACCAGGACCGCCAGGACATGGCCCTCAAACACGCGGGTCAAGGCATCGGGAATCAGGCGGCGAACTCGTTTTGTTGGCATGGAATCGGGGTCTCCTCGAAAGCGCAAACGGCCGGTCAAGCGACCTGACTGAAACAAACGAGCCTTTTGCAATATTCGGCAGCGGGACGTTTACCGGGAATGGCCACAAGAGGCACAAAAACACAATTTGTGCCTCTTGTGCTTTTTGTGGTTAGACAGCCTTTTTGACTAGGTCTCACCCTTGCTGATTATCCTGTGCATCCTGTGCATCGATGTTCAAGTTATGGTGCTTCTCAATGGACAGGAGATAGTGAAGGCCAATGAGAGTCTTGGCGTCTACGATCCTGCCCGAACGGATCAGTTTCTCCAGTTGCCCGGGGGAATAGCGATGGACGGAGAGTTCCTCATCCTCGTCTCCGGCCCTTCTTCCGGGTTCCAAGTCTCTGGCCAGAAACAGGTGGAGAAGCTCGTTGCAAAATCCCGGCGTCGTATAGAATGCCACCAGCTTCTCCAGCCTGCCTGCCCTGAAGCCCACTTCCTCCTGCAGCTCTCTGGCAGCCGTCACCTCGGGAGTCTCTCCCGGGTCGATCCTGCCTGCCGGCAGTTCCAGCAGAGACTGCCGCATCGGATAGCGGAACTGTTCCACCAGGAGGACATCCCCGTTTGAAAACACCGGCACCACCGCCGCGCCTCCCGGGTGCACAACCACTTCTCGCACCGCCTGCATTCCGGAGGCCGTGGTGATGCGGTCGACCGTGAGATCGATCACCTTTCCCCGATAAACGGTCCGGCTGTGGTTCAGCCGGTAGTGTTCGTTCAGCGCAGCCTCCTGCTGAGGGGACCGGGACACCCGTTCCTCAGCCCGCTTGTTCATTCCGGATCGCCGCTGAGATTATAACTGGTTCGCGCTCGACTGATCCCCTCGACACGGGGAAACGGAGGGCGTACTTGCTTCAGGATGGGGATTGCGGCCTTGCGGCAGGGCCAAAATGGGTGATTCCAGGCACGCTGGTTGGCTGGAGGAGTATGGCTCCCCCGAGATGCAGCTACGTGCTCTCGGCTTTGGGTTGCTCCCTCCCGCTCTTGTCCTGGCCTTTGGCGCCGGCGGATTTGGATTTCTTCTCCGACTCCTCCGAAATCAGCTCGATGACGGCCAACTCGGCTCCATCTCCGGCGCGCGGTCCCAGCTTGAGAATGCGCGTGTACCCGCCGGCACGATCGGCGTAGCGGGCAGCAATGCTATCGAAGAGCTTCTGGACGACAGCGGCTTTCAACAGGAACCGGGCGGCCTGACGCCTTGCATGCAGCGTCTCTCTCTTGCCGAGAGTGATCATCTTCTCAGCCAGCGGCCTGACCTCTTTGGCCTTTTGAACCGTCGTGGTAATGCGTTCGTGCTCCAGCAGCGACGTACACAGGTTCCTGAGCAAGGCTCGGCGATGGGGAGGCGTTCGCCCCAGTTTTCGTCCGTGTACACGATGTCTCATCCAAACCCTCCCGAACGACAGATCCTGCCGGGCAACACAGCCGGTCCTTACTGTTCTTCGCTCACCGGAGCTTCAATCGGCTGCCCTCGTTCGTCGAGCTCCATGCCGAGACCCAGGCCCATGCTGCCCAAAATATCCTTGATCTCGTTCAACGACTTGCGTCCGAAATTCTTGGTCTTGAGCATTTCCGACTCGGTCTTCTGAACCAACTCTCCTATGGTCTTGATATTGGCGTTCTTCAAGCAGTTGTAGGAGCGGACCGAGAGTTCCAGTTCGTCAACCGACTTGGCCAGATTTTCGTTGACCACTTCCACCACCTGATTGGCAGGCTCCTCCTCATCTTCGGCCTGTTCCTCGAAGTTGATGAAGATGGACATGTGGTCCCTGATCAACTTGGCCGCCAGACCTACCGCGTCCTGGGGAGTGATGCATCCGTTGGTCCAGACATCCAGGGACAACTTGTCATAGTCGGTCATCTGACCCAGCCTTGAGGGTTCAACCGTATAGTTGACCTTTCGGACCGGAGAGTGAACGGAGTCGATGGGAATATAGCCAATCGACAGATCTTCATCGAAATTCCGGTCAGCGGAAATGTATCCTCGGCCGTGCTTCAGACGCATTTCCATCTGCAGGCGCCCCCCTTCGCTTACAGTCGCCAGGTAGACGGTCTTGTCCAGGATTTCGACATCTCCATCGGTCTGAATATCGGCAGAGGTAACCACCCCCGGGGATTCCGATTCCAGGTACAGTGTCTTGGGCCCCTCGCCGCTGAGCCTGAACGACACCTGCTTGAGATTGAGGATGATATCGGTCGCATCTTCCACGACTCCCGGGATTGGGGAAAACTCGTGCAGGATGCCTTCAATCCTGACCGCCGTAACGGCAGCGCCTTCGATCGAGGACAACAATACCCGACGCAATGCGTTCCCGATCGTCGTCCCAAAGCCCCGCTCGAAAGGCTGTGCCGTAAATTGCCCGAAGTGTTGCTCCTGATCCTCGCTGCTGATCGAGAGCCGTTTGGGCTTCTGAAATCCTTTCCACAACATAGGTAGTAGACCCTCCCAGGGTTGGAGCCTGCCGGCTAATGACCTGACTGAGGTCCGAAAGACATTTCCAAGAGAACTTTCGGACGATTGACTACTTGGAATAAAGTTCCACGATCAAGTGTTCCTGCACGGGAAGATTGACATCGTCTCGGGTAGGAAGGTCGATCACTTTCCCTGACAGGTTGGAACTATCCAACTCCAGCCAGGCGGGGACCCCACGACTTCCGACCATCTCTACCGAAGTCACGATGCATGGCACCTTGCGGCTCTTTTCGCGAATCGAAACCGAGTCGCCCGGCTTCAGCTGGAAGGAGGGAATGTTGACCTTGCGATCGTTGACTCGAATATGGCCATGCCCCACCAACTGCCGGCCCTGCGCCCTGGAGGATGCAAATCCCAGGCGGTAGACCGTATTGTCGAGACGCCTCTCCAACATCCCGAGGAGGTTTTCTCCGGTAACCCCTTTTTGCCGCGACGCCTTTTCGAAATAATTCCGAAACTGACGTTCCATCAACCCATAGATGCGCTTGACTTTCTGCTTCTCGCGCAGTTGGAGGCCGTACCCGATAATCTTGGAACGACGGCTCCTGCCATGCTGCCCGGGAACGAAATTCCGCTTTTCGATGGCGCAGGAGTCCTTGAAGCAGCGGTCCCCCTTGAGGTACAGCTTGATTCCCTCCCGACGACAGAGACGACATACAGAACCGCGATAGGTGGCCAACTTCCTTCTCCTTGCTATGCAGATTTCAATCCGAATCTCCGGTCAAACCCGTCGCTTCTTGGGCGGGCGGCAACCGTTGTGAGGAATGGGAGTAACGTCTCGAATCGACTTGACTTCCAGGCCCACTGTTTGCAGCGCTCGAATAGCCGATTCGCGCCCCGACCCGGGGCCCTTCACCCGAACGTCGACCGTCTTCATTCCGTGCTCACGAGCGATGTTGCCGGCAGTGATCGAGGCTTGCTGCGCCGCAAAGGGCGTCCCCTTGCGCGATCCCCTGAACCCCAGGGACCCCGCGCTGGACCAGCAAACCAGGTTGCCACGCGTGTCGGTGATGCTGACGATCGTGTTGTTGAAGGTCGCCTGGACGAAAACAATGCCGCTCGGGACAACCTTCTTTTCCTTTCTTCGAAAGACCTTCTTGCGTCCTTTCTTGGACTTGGTCTGAGCCTTGGCCATCACAATCACCCCGATGGAATCACGATTCCCGTTCTCAAGTCTTGGCCGTCGATTTCTTCTTGCCCGCCACGGCTCCCCTGCGAGGGCCCTTGCGGGTACGACCGTTGGTGTGCGTCCGTTGCCCCCTGACCGGAAGCGACCGTCGATGCCTCAACCCACGGTAAGAGCTGATCTCCATGAGCCGCTTGATGTTCATGGCGACTTCCTTGCGCAAGTCGCCTTCAACGCCGCTCTGTTCCTCGATGATCTGGCGGATGCGGGTAACCTCTTCCTCGGAAAGGTCTCGCACCTTGGTGTCCAGGCTGATTCCCGCCAGGTCAAGGATCTTGCGGGATCTTGGTCTGCCGATGCCGTGGATATAGGTCAGACCGACTTCCACCCGCTTGTCGTTCGGTAAATCAATGCCTACGATCCGAGCCACGTCCAATCCTTTCCGGGGAGGAGAACCGGAGGCCAGCCGGTTGGCCTATCCCTGGCGCTGCTTGCACTTGGGGTTGACGCAAATCACCCGTACCACCCCGTGCCGTCGGATGATTTTGCATTTCGGACAAATTTTCTTGACCGATGCCCTGACTTTCATGGCTGACCTACTTGTAGCGATAGACGATCCGGCCCCGGCTCAAGTCGTAGGGTGACAGCTCCACGGCGACCTTGTCTCCCGGCAGAATGCGAATGAAGTTCTTGCGCATTTTCCCGGATATGTGAGCCAGAACCACATGCTTGTTCTCCAACTGAACCCTGAACATGGCATTGGGCAAGGGCTCCAGGACAACCGCCATCACTTCAATAGCATCTTCCTTCGACATTCAGGACCACATCCCCATAGAAGAATAAAAACCCGAACTTCCAAGGATACAACAGGTTACCTACAATCCCAACACTTGACCCGGGTCGAAACCAAACTTTCCGGAGGCTGCCGACTCAGGCCCGGCGCCCGCGAATCCGACGCCCCCGCGGCCCCAGGAAACCATCGTAGTGACGCATCACCAATTGGGCCTCGATCTGTTGAACGGTGTCCATGGCCACCCCAACCACAATCAACAGAGAGGTCCCACCGAAATAGAATTGCACCCCCATGCCGTTCAAAATCCAGTTTGGCAGTCCTTCGAAATAGCCGCCCACCCACGGGAGATTATTGATATGGAAGCCCGTTATCATGAATTCCGGAATGACCGCAATCATGGCCAGATAGATCGCTCCTGCAAAGGTGATTCGAGTCAGAATGGTCTCGATATACTCGGCGGTCGCCCGTCCGGGCCGGATTCCCGGAATGAATCCTCCGTACTTCCTCATATTGCCGGCCACTTCCGTGGGGTTGAAGACGATGGAGGTGTAAAAGTAGCAAAAGAAAATAATGAAGGTGACATAAAGGAGATTGTAAAGAGGCTCGCCAAATCCGAGGGCCTCGGTGAGACTTCTGAAAAAACGACTGTCTTCGAACAACAGACCGAAGGTTTGCGGAAAGGTGAGTATGGAAGAGGCAAAGATGACGGGGATCACTCCTCCGACATTCACTTTCAGGGGAAGGTGGGTCGACTGCCCCCCCATGACCCTGCGTCCCACCACGCGCTTGGCGTACTGTACCGGAATCCGCCTCTGAGCCCTCTCCACCAGCACGATGAATCCAACCACCACCACCATGATGGAAAGGAGCACCATGACGAACAGCGGGGACCATTGCTGCTGCACCAGCCGGGTAAAGATCTCATGGCCGGCGCTGGGCAAACCACTGACAATTCCGGCAAAGATAATCAGGGACATTCCATTTCCGATGCCCCTCTCGGTGATCCTTTCTCCCAACCACATGATAAAGGCGGTTCCCGTGGTCTGGGTCAGCATGGTCATGAACACGAATCCGAAACCAGGGTTCAAAACCACTTGAGTTCCGCCCTCGGCAGGCATCCCCTGCAAAAAGGATGCTATGCCGAACGACTGCACCAGACTGAGGATAACCGTCAGATATCGGGTGTACTGGGTGATCTTCTTGCGGCCGAGTTCTCCTTCCTTGGACAGTCTCTCCAGGTAGGGCCAGACGACGGTCATCAACTGCAGGATGATCGAGGCCGTAATGTACGGGGTAATACCTAAGGCAAAAATGGTGAAATTGCCGAAATTGCCGCCCGAAAACAGATCCAGAAAACCCAGAACCGTCCCCCGGCTGCGATCGAAAATCTCACGCAGGGCCTCGGTGTTGATCCCCGGGGTGGGGATGAAAGCCCCGATCCTGTACACGGCCAGAATGCCCAAGGTAAAGAGAATCCTCTTCCTCAGGTCATTCATATTCCAGATGTTGCGCAGGCTTTCGATCACTTGATTTCTTCGACGGCCCCTCCGGCCCGGCTGATCTTGTCCCTTGCGCTTTGACTGAAGAAGTGTGCTGACACTTTCAACGCTTTCGACACCTCGCCTCGACCCAGAATCTTCACTCCATCCTTGACCTTCTTGATGATCCCTCGTTTGACCAGCGCGTCCGGGGACACCGAGGATCCGGCCCTGAACACCTGGAGCTGACCCACATTCACCACCACGATCTGCTTCCTGAATATGTTGGTGAATCCGCGCTTCGGCAAACGGCGATGCAGGGGCATCTGTCCGCCCTCGAATCCGCGCTTGGCCCTGGCGCCGGAACGAGATTTCTGTCCCTTGCTGCCCCGCCCCGCGGTTTTTCCCAGCCCGGATCCGGGCCCGATTCCCCTGCGTCTGCGGTTTCGGGTCGACCCCGGTGAAGGCTTCAGGTCGTGCAGTTCAATCATGGAGC